>JBGSJU010000063.1:0-6241 GCA_041741655.1 Rhodobacterales bacterium | reverse complement strand
CGGTCCGGCTGATGCGCGCCTTGGGCCTGTGGTCGCGTCTGACGCGCGATGCGCAGCCGATCCGCGAGATTCGCGTGTCGGATGGCCGCGCGGGCGAAGGGCCGCTGTCGCCGTTCTTCCTGCAATTCGCCAGCGCGGATATCGACGAAGCGGCCCAAGACGGCAGCATGGGGCACATGGTCGAAGACCGTCACCTGCGGGCCGCACTGCTGGACGCCGTCACGGCCGACCCGCGCATCGACGCGCGGTTCGACACGACGGTGGCAACGCAGGCGACCGATGGTCCGTCAGCGCAGGTGATGCTGGCGGATGGCACGACCCTGACGGCGCGGGTACTGGTCGGGGCGGATGGACGGCGGTCCGGCACGGCGGAACGTGCCGGGATCCGGCGCATCGGCTGGGATTATGGCCAGACAGCCATGGTCTGCGCCATCGCGCATGACCGCCCGCACAACGGCGTGGCGCATCAGTTCTTCATGCCGCCCGGCCCCTTGGCCATTCTGCCGCTGACCGGAAACCGGTCGTCGATTGTCTGGTCCGAAACCCACGCGAATGCCGCGGCTTTCAATGCCCTGCCCGATGACGCTTATCTGGCCATGTTGCGGCCGCGCTTTGGCGATTTTCTGGGTGACATCCGGCTGGCGGGGGCGCGCTATACCTATCCGTTGAACCTGACGCTGGCGAAATCCTTTGTGGCGACGCGACTGGCCTTGGTGGGCGATGCGGCGCATGGCCTGCATCCCATCGCGGGTCAGGGGTTGAACGCCGGGTTGCGGGATGTCGCGGCGCTGGCGGATGTGCTGGAAACGGCGCGGACACGGGGCGAGGATATCGGCGCAGGCGACGTGCTGGCGCGGTATCAGCAATGGCGGCGGTTCGATACGGCTGCGCTTGCAGTCACGACCGACCTGACCAACCGGCTGTTTTCCAACGACAACCCGCTGCTCCGGGCGATCCGCAACCTTGGCATGGGCGCGGTGAACGCGTCTGGCCCGATCCGGCGCGCCTTGCAGCGCGAAGCGGCAGGCGTGCGCGGCGACCTGCCGCGTCTGATGCGGGGCTAGGCGATCAGCACAGTTCGGTCCGGCCAAGGTCGGCACGTGCAAGGTGCAGGGGGGGAAGTGCCGGCACATGGTCCGCCACACCGCCGCGGCTTTCGATCAGGACGACATGGGTTTCCGCCACGGTCCAGTAGCGGCGGTCATTGCGGATGAACGCCGGCAACATCAGCGGGTCCAGCGCGCAGCGTTTCTGCAACCGCACCACCACCCGGGCATCGATCCCGTCGCGCAGCGCCGGATCATCCAGAACCAGCCGGCGCAACACCGCCTCGCGGATCTTGAGGCGGCGCATGGTGTCGCGGATCTGGACCAGTTCGTCGGCCGGGGGCAGGTTGCGCATTGGGGGCTCCTTCACAGGTTGCCCACAGATTGCTTGCGCATGGTTAAGGCCGGTTTAACGCGCGCCTGCGACGATCCCCGGTGCATCCTCGATGCGGCGCGCCTCGTCCAGCAGCATCACCGGGATGCCGTTGCGGATCGGAAAGGCCAGATGCGCGGCGCGCGAGATCAATTCGCCCTTGGCCGCATCGTAATCCAGTCGCGCACCGGTCTTGGGGCAGACCAGTGCCTCCAGCATGCGGCGGTCGAACAGCGCCTCGGTCATTGCAGCTTGTCCTCGCCGCCGCCCATGCTGCCGCCGGCCCGCAGCGCGAATTCCATCAAGGTGACCAGCGTTTCGCGCCGGGTGGACAGGCTTGGGGCCTCCAGCAGGGCCTGTTTGTCCTCAGGGTCAAGGTCCAGCATCATCGACAACGCGTTGATCAGCAACTCGTCATCCGCTTCCTTCAGGCTGTCCCAGTCGGTGGACAGGCCGCGCGCCGAAAAATACCGCGACAGCAGCTCCATGAACGGACCGCGGTTGAAATCCGTGTCGTTTTCCTCGGGGCCACGGTCGGTCTCGAACCCGTCCCAACTGACTTCGCAGCGGCGATAGGGGGCGAACCCCTCGACCTCGCGCTTGATCCGGAACCGCGATATCCCCGACAGGGTGATCATGTAACGCCCGTCTTCGGTTTCGGAAAACTGCGTCACGCGCCCGGCACAGCCGATGCGATACAGCGACGGTCCGGTCGGCCCATCGCCGCGTGATGGCTGGATCATGCCGATCAGCCGCTCGCGGGTTTTCAGGCAATCGTCGAACATCGCCAGATAGCGCGGTTCGAACAGATGCAGCGGCAGCCGCGCGCGCGGCAGCAACAGCGCGCCGGGAAGCGGAAAGACGGGGATCACATCGGGCAGATGAATGTGTTTCATGATGATCTACCTAAGCCGCAAACGGCGTCAGGCAAATATCATCGCCGACAATCGGCGACGCCCCTTCAACACCAGCGGATCATTGGGTTTCAGCGCGTCGAAGATGGTCAGCAACTGCGCCTTGGCCGCACCATCGTTCCAGTCACGGTCGCGTCGGAACAATTCCAGCAGGTGATCGACCGCCGCCTCGACATCGCCCTTGGCATGCAGCGCGGTGGCCAGATCGAACCGCGCCTGATGGTTCGCCGGATCCGCCTCGACCGCCGCCAGCAATTCGCCCACCGGACCCGCATCCGCCGCCTGCCGGGCCAGCGCCAGTTGGGCGCGCGCCGCTTCGAACGGGGCGGATTTGGCGATCTTGGCCGGTGCTGCGGCCAGAACGGTGTCCGCCTGATCCAGTTCGCCCGCCGCGATATAGCACCGCACCACGCCGCCATAGGCGTCAGCGTTTTCCGGTTCTTCGCCAAGGATCGCCATGAAGGTCTGCAACGCGTCCGGCACCTCACCGTTGGCCAGCATTTCCTCGGCCATCGCCACGGCTTCGGCCAGACCGCCGTCACCGCCCATGTCGGCCACGCGTTTCACGAACGCATCCACCTCGGATTTCGGCACCGCGCCCTGAAACCCGTCCACCGGCTGGCCGTTGAAGAACGCATAGACGGTGGGGATCGATTGCACCCGCAACTGCGCCGCGATGCGTTGGTTCTTGTCCACGTCCACCTTGACCATCTTGACCTTGCCCTTGGTGGCGGCCACCGCCGCCTCCAGTTGCGGGCCCAGCGTCTTGCAGGGGCCACACCACGGCGCCCAGAAATCGACGATCACCGGGATTTCACGGCTGGCCTCCACGACCTCGGCCATGAACTCCATCTCGGTGATGTCCTTGATCGGGGCTGCGCCCGCCGCTGCACCTGCCGTCTTGCCGAATTCCAGCATGTCCGCCTCCGTCTGGGGAATGGTTCTGGGGAATGATCCCGGGGGAATCCCTTGCGCCTTATATGCGCGCGGGGGATCGGTTGTCCAAGGGGCCGCAGCGCCGATTACAGGTCAAACGTGGCCAGCACCGGCACATGATCGGACGGCTGGTCCCAGCCGCGCACATCGCGCAGGATCCGGCTGTCATGCGCGGCCCCCGCGATGTCGGGCGTAGCCCAGACATGGTCAAGACGGCGACCCTTGTCGGCGGCATCCCAATCCTTGGCGCGGTAGGACCACCAGGAATAGAGCCGCCCGTCGGGGATGTTTGCCCGCGTCACGTCCACCCAGCCACCCGCATCCTGCGCCGCGCCCAGATGTTCGACCTCGATCGGGGTATGCGACACGATCTTCAACAGCGCCTTGTGATCCCAGACGTCATCCGGGCGCGGCGCGATGTTCAGGTCACCGACCAGAATCGCCTTTTGCGGCCGATCTGCATGAAAATGGTCGCGCATTTCGGTCAGGAAATCCAGTTTCTGGCCGAATTTGTCATTCTGCGTCCGGTCGGGAATGTCGCCGCCGGCGGGCACATAGACGTTGTGGATCACCACGCCCCCGCCTGTCCCGGTGTCCAGCCGCGCCGCCACATGGCGGGCATGGCCTAGGGACGCGAAATCACGCCCGCCCACTTCGGTCAGGGACAGTTTCGACAGGATTGCGACGCCGTTATAGCCCTTTTGTCCCCGCGCCACGACATGGGAGTATCCCAAGGCCGCGAAATCCGGGATCAGATCGACGGGGCATTTGCATTCCTGCAAACACAGCACATCGGGCGCCTGTTCGGTCATCAGCCGCTGCACCAGCCCCGCACGCAGGCGAACCGAATTGATGTTCCATGTGGCGAGGGTGAAGGCCATGCGATGCTCCATCTGTTGCCGCAGCGGCCTAGCACGGGGCAGGCGCAGGATAAACCCGAAGCCTGCGGCGTCGCGCCTGATCTGCCCCGGCTACTCCGCCATCCCCAGCAGGGTGTGCAGCGGCATCATCGGGCGCATCGCGTCGATCAGCGCCGGCACCATGCCATCGGGCCCGGGTAGCCAGTCGCGGCCAAGCGACCGCATCGCCAGCAGGCTCTTGCGGCGCAACAGATCACCATGCGGGTGGTCGGCGGCATAGGGCCGGGGCACGCGGGTCAGGGGTTCGGCCATATGGTCGGACAGCACGCCCCCCGCCGCCGCGATGGCCTCTTGCAGTTCGTCCCCGCGGGCATCGACAAAGGCGCGATACCGGATCAGATCGGCGCCTTTCAGCCCCAGAATGCCGCAGCCCAGCACGGTGTCATCCGGTTCCACGCTGAAGAACAGCACGGGCGACAGGGGATGCGGATCGAAGGGCGTCCAGACCATCTGCAGCCACGCATTGTATGGCGACTTGTCCTTGGAAAACCGCACGTCGCGGTGAATGCGGAACAGTTTCGCGCGGTGCGGTGTGCCGGTCAGGCGCGTGATGTCATCGGCCATGGCATGCGACAGGATTTCGGCCGGACGGCGGATTGCCGTGTCATAGTATTCCTTGCGCGGATCGAACCAGTCGCGGCTGTTGTGCGCCGCCAGCTCGCGAAAGAAAACGCGGGCTTCGGTCAACATGGCATCGAATCCGTCCATCGGGCTCTCCCTGATCTGGCGTCAGAATCGCCGGGCTGGTCCCATGCGGCAAGTCAAAACCCCGGCGGCCCTGAACGCCGCCGCCGGACGCGGCAAAAATGATTCTGCCTGCGGTTCAGCTGGCGACTCGGCGACTGGCTTTCACGCCGCAAACACCCACAAAAAAAAAGAACCCCGGCACATGGCCGGGGCTAGGTCCAACAGGGAGGTGCACATGAAAGCCCGCATGTGCGACGGGATGGAATGACCATGGACATGCGCGACAAATATCACTTTGATCCACGTCAAGTCAGGTCTGGAAAACCTTACGGTTGTGCGATCATGCAACCAGACGGTAGCCGCCGGATTCCGTGACCAACAACCGGGCGTTGGTGGGATCGGGTTCGATTTTCTGCCGCAGCCGGTAGATATGGGTTTCCAGCGTATGGGTGGTGACGCCGGCGTTATAACCCCAGACCTCGTGCAGCAGCACATCGCGGGCGACCACGCCATCGGCTGACCGATACAGGTATTTCAGGATATTGGTTTCCTTTTCGGTCAGGCGGATCTTCTTTTCATCCTCGGTGATCAGCATCTTCATGGACGGGCGGAACGTGTATGGCCCCAACTGGAACACCGCATCCTCGGATTGTTCATGCGTGCGCAACTGCGCGCGGATGCGGGCCAGCAACACCGGAAACTTGAACGGCTTGGTCACGTAGTCATTCGCACCCGCGTCCAGCCCCAGAATGGTGTCCGCGTCCGAATCATGCCCGGTCAGCATCAGGATCGGGCTTTTGACGCCTTGCTTGCGCAGCAACTTGCACAACTCGCGGCCATCGGTGTCGGGCAGGCCCACATCGAGGATCACCAGATCATAGATGCCTTCCTTGGCGCGTTTCATCGCGTCCGCGCCTGACCCGGCTTCGAACACGTCGAAATCCTCGGTCATGACCAACTGTTCGCTCAGCGCCTCGCGCAGGTCTTCGTCATCATCGACAAGCAGGATTTTCTTCAGCTGCGCCATTCCGACCTCCTATGGTTTTCATAGACGTGGCGTTGGTTGCGCGTCCCGACAACGTTTGCTGCACATCCTCACGGGGACGTGTATGCCATGGCGTGAATGTTACACTTTGCCCTGCGCGCTGTTACACCCCCGGCAGGAGAACCGCGATGACCCTTGCCCCCACGATGACCGAACGTCTGGCCCGCGCCCGCGCCGATTTGCGCATGGGCCTGCCCGTGGTGTTGGCGGATGGGGGCGACGGCGCGTTGATGCTGACGGCGGAAACCGCAACGCCGGCTCGTTTCGCGGCGTTGCGCGATCTGGACCCGGTTCTGGCCATCAAGATCGGAAGAGCACAC
>JBGSJU010000062.1:0-2239 GCA_041741655.1 Rhodobacterales bacterium | reverse complement strand
GCACTGGCCTGGGCGCTGGTGCTGCCGGTTGATACCATCGAGGGCCGCTTTGGCGCGTTGCCGACCACCTTGCCGCTGCCGCGGTTCCCTGATGTGACGCTGGCGCGGTTGGTCGAACTGATCCCGTCCGCGCTGGTCATCGCGTTTCTGGCCGGCATCGAAAGCCTGCTGTCGGCCATGGTCGCCGACCGCATGACCGGCGCCGCCGCAGACACCCGCCACCGGCCCAATGCGGAAATCCTTGCGCAGGGCGTGGCTAACATCGGGTCGGCCCTGTTCACCGGTCTGCCTGCGACGGGGGCGATTGCACGCACCGCGACCAATATCCGCGCGGGCGGACAGACGCCGGTGGCGGGCATGATCCATGCGGTGGTCATTCTGGCGATGATGATGCTGGCGGGGCCGTTGGCTGGCAAGATGGCGATGCCCGCGTTGGCCGGGTTGCTGATCCTGACCGCGTGGAACATGGCCGAGCCGCATAAATGGGGCGACTATCTGCGCGAACCGGCGGGGGATCGGCTGGTGCTGCTGGTCACGCTGGTGTTGACGGTGTTTGCCGACCTGACCGTGGCGATCGGCGTCGGGGTGGCGTTGGGGCTGGGGTTGCGGGCTTTGGCGGCGCGGCGCGGTTAGTGCGCATTGCCCTTAACGCGGCAGGGGAGTCGCGGCCTTGTTATAGGCCCGCCAATCGGTGATTTCGGGATAATACATCTCGCGCCAGCGCCGCACGCGCGGGTTCATGATGCGCCGCCACAGCGGGGGCACCATCGCAGCAATGGTCATGACCGGATAGCCGTGCGGCAATTGCGGGGCGTCGGCTTCGGTATGGTTCTGCAACAGCGGGAAGCGGCGGTCGGGCTTGTAGTGATGGTCGGAATGGCGTTCGAGGTTGATAAGCAGCCAGTTCGACGCCTTGTGCGCAGCGTTCCAGCTGTGCTGCGGCTTCACATGTTCGTATTTGCCGTTCCCCAGATGTTTGCGCGTCAGCCCGTAATGTTCGACGTAATTCACCAGTTCCAATTGCCAGATGGCAACCAGAGCCTGAAACACGAATAGCGCCAGACCCAGCCAGCCGCCAAGGATCAAGGCCAGCGCCAGCGCCGCCCCCTGCAAGGCCGCATAGCGCCAGAACGGGTTGGATGCGTGGTGCCACGGTAGGCCCTTGCGCGCCAGCAGCGCGGCTTCGGCCTGAAACGACGACACCAGCGATTGCCGCAGCACACGCGGGAAAAACCGGTGGAAGCCTTCGTTGTAGCGCGCCGTCACCGGGTCGCGCGGCGTGCCGACATACAGGTGGTGCACCCGCAGATGTTCGGACCGGAAATGCGAATAGAGCACCATGGCCAGCAAAAGATCGCCCAGCCAACGCTCACGCGGATCCTTCTGGTGCATCAATTCATGGCTGTAGTTGATGCCGACCGTCCCGGTCACGATCCCAACGCCGATGAACAGCCCGATCAGTTCCCACGCATTCATGTCGGACCTTGTGGCGACCCAGATGACCCCGAACAGCGTGATGGCCTGCAACGGCGCCCAGACAATCGTGACCATCCGGTAGAACCGAAGGTCATTTTCGGGCGTTGCGGGATCGGCATTTTTCAGGTTCAACCCCAGCGCCGCGTCCAGTGCCGAAAACAGATACCAGGTGGCCACCGGCAACAACAGCACGGTCCATCCGCCCTGCGTGGCGCTGATCCAGATCAGCGGCAGCAACAGCAAGGACAGCCAGAACGGCAAGGCCGAGGACAGGCGGGCGACAGTGGCGGGCGGGATCATGGTTCGGTCCTTTGCGGTTGCGGCACGCGATCCTGCCCCAAGTTTTCCATCGCGGGCCGGGCAAGGTCAAACGCCTTTCGCATCACGGTGGGCAGATCGGCGGGGCGAAACGCCGCGGCTGACATGAACGCGCCGCGATGCGGGATGGCATCAAGACTGACATCGGCCAGACGCAGCGACAGGCGCAGGTAGAAATGCGTGAATGTATGGCGCACCTCGGCCCCCGGATCATGCCAGCGGGCGTCCAGCGGTGGGGCCTCGCTGGCGGGTGTCTCGGACCAATCCGTGCCGGGCCAGCCCAGCATGCCACCCAAAAGGCCCTGCTGCGGGCGGGTTTCCAACAGCCACGCGCCATCGCTGCGCCGCACCAGATAGGCGATGCCGTGACGGATGGGCGGCGTGGCTTTCGGTGATTTGCGCGGCGGTCGGGCGCGGTGCCGCGCGTACGGGCAAGGCAAGGCGC
>JBGSJU010000061.1:0-2579 GCA_041741655.1 Rhodobacterales bacterium | reverse complement strand
CATGGGCTGTCACTTTATGCTGACAGGTGCGCCCGACCGGGCAGGAGGGCCGTCATGAAGCTGGACACACGAATCGAGACGGCGATGGCGGGCGCCATTTCCATGGCGCAAAGCGGCGCCGCGCCGCCGCGTCTGGCGCAGGCGCTGCACTATGCTGTGACTCCGGGCGGGGCCCGTATCCGGCCGACGATCCTGTTGTCCGTGGCCGCCGCCTGTGGCGATGACCGCCCCGACCTGTCGGATGCCGCCGCCGCCGCGCTGGAACTGATCCATTGCGCCAGTCTGGTGCATGACGATCTGCCCGCCTTTGACGCTGCCGATACCCGGCGTGGCAAGGCGAGCCTGCATCGCGCCTTTGGCGAACCCATTGCCGTGCTGTCGGGCGACAGTCTGATCGTGCTGGCCTTCGAGGTGTTGGCCGAGGCCGGTCCTGCCCATCCCGCCCGCGCGCTGCAACTGATCCGGGCGCTGGCACAGCGCACCGGCGCGGCGCAGGGTATCTGTGCCGGGCAGGCCTGGGAAAGCGAACCGGTCGTTGATCTGGCCGCCTATCACCATGCCAAAACCGGCGCGCTGTTCATTGCGGCAACCCAGATGGGCGCGATTTCCGCCGGGCATGACCCGGAACCGTGGCAGGATCTGGGCACGTTGATCGGATCGGCGTTTCAGGTCGCCGATGACCTGAAGGATGCGCTGTGTTCGTCCGATGCGACCGGCAAACCCGCTGGTCAGGATGTGGCGCTGGCCCGTCCATCCGCCGTGCGCAGCCTTGGCGTGGACGGCGCCTGGCGGCATCTGGAGGATATCCTGTCCGGCGCCATCGCGTCCATTCCGTCCTGCCCCGGCGAGGCGCGACTGGCCAAGATGGTGCAGGCCTATGCCCGCAAGATCATGGATATCCCCACCGCGGCCCTGCGCGGCTGACGTAGGTGGCTGATATTTCCACGCCTGATCAAATACTTGCCCCATCATCGCGCCGCCGCCGTCCCGGAGTCCTGACCCGGCTGGCCCTGTCGCCACGGTTTCATGCGCTGGCCGAACGCATCCCGTTTCTGCGCGGACATGCCCGGGCCGAAGGGCGCGCGCTGTTCGACATCCTGTCCGGATTCGTGCAGTCGCAGGCGCTGACCGCCCTTGTGGAATTGCGCCTGCTGCACCGTCTGGCCGAAGGGTCGGCGACCACTGCCGCGCTGGCGCTGCATGCCGAAGTGCCGCCGCCGCGGATGGCAGTGTTGTTGCAGGCCGGGGCCGCGTTGAAACTGGTGCGATCCAAGAACAACCTGTGGCATCTGACGCCGCGCGGGGCGGCCTTTCTGGCGGTGCCCGGACTTGAGGCGATGGTGCGTCATGATAGCGTGCTGTACCGCGACCTGTCCGATCCGGCGGCGTTCTTTCGCGGCCAGACATATCCGGAACTGGCCGGTTTCTGGCCCTATGTGTTTGGTGAACTGGCCGGATCCGATCCCGCATTGGCAGCGCGCTATTCCAGCCTGATGGCCGACAGCCAGGGCTTGGTCGCCGCCGACACGCTGCGCATGGTCGATCTGAAAGACAGCACGCATCTGATGGATGTTGGCGGCGGTACCGGCGCGTTCCTCCGCGCGGTGCGGGCGAAATACCCGAAACTGCCGATGTCGCTGTTTGATCTGCCCGATGTGCTGGCGGGGGCGGACCACGGCATTGCCGGCCTGCACTTGCACCCGGGCAGTTTTCGGTCCGATCCGTTGCCGACCGGGGCCGATACCATCAGTCTGGTGCGGGTTCTGTATGATCACCCTGACACACTGATCGCGGACCTGCTGGCATCGGTGTTCGCCGCGCTGCCGCCCGGCGGCCGATTGATCGTGTCGGAACCGATGTCGGGCGGCGCGCGCCCGGACCCGCAGACCGACATCTATTTTGCCGTCTATACGATGGCCATGGGCACCGGGCGCACGCGGTCTGCCGCCGAGATCGCCCAAGCCCTTGCGAATGCGGGGTTTTCCGTATCCCCGCCGCGCGCCGCGCCGCGGCCGTTCATCACGTCGGTGATCGACGCGCGCCGGTCGGCCGCCTGATCGGCGTGCCGTTTAATTTGCAGGGATAGCGCAGAAACTGTCTAATCTGGTTGACAGTTTATGTTGTCAGTATAGACTTACAAGTAAGGAAGGGGCTGCGGATTTCGAGACTCATCGAACCGCAACGCACCAAGGGAACGCCGATGCAGACCACTGCCGTCATCATGTCAGCCGCCCGCCAGATCGCCGTCGAAACGACGGCGCTGAAGGTGCCGGGCGCTGGTGATCTGGTTGTCGATATCGCCTGGTCCGGCATTTCGACCGGCACCGAAAAACTGTTCTGGCTGGGCACGATGCCGGCCTTTCCGGGGTCCGGCTATCCGCTGGTGCCGGGCTATGAAAGCTTTGGCGAGGTCATGGAGGCGGGCGCTGACACCGGGTTCAAACCCGGTGACATGGTGTTCGTGCCGGGCGCCAACTGCTTTGAAGGTCCTGTGCGCGGCTTGTTCGGGGGCGCATCGCGTCGCCTCGTGACGGCGGCGGGCCGGGTGTGCAAGCTTGATGCCGGGATCGGCGCCCAGG
>JBGSJU010000060.1:0-9021 GCA_041741655.1 Rhodobacterales bacterium | reverse complement strand
GCACCAGCATTTCCTTGGGGCAGATCTGCAGGAAATTCCCGCGCTCTACCGCCCAGTTTGCCAGAATGCGCGCCGCCTTGACACTGAGGGTTTCCCGCGCGTGACGCTCGATCAGCGTCTTCAGCTGATCCTCCCAATAGGGCACCGTCACCGCACAGGTCACCAGCGTTTCATGGTTCATCAGGTCCAGCGCCGTGTGGTCCGGGTCATGGATATAGGCCATGCCCCCGGTCATCCCCGCGCCAAAGTTGGCCCCGATCCGCCCCAGAATGACCGCCACACCGCCGGTCATGTATTCACAGCCGTTGGACCCGCAACCCTCGATCACCACCGACGCGCCCGAATTGCGCACCGCAAACCGTTCGCCTGCGCGGCCTGCCGCGAACAGATAGCCCGCCGTCGCCCCATACAGCACGGTATTGCCGATGATGGTGTTATCCTCGGCCTTCAGCGGGCTGGCCATCGGCGGGCGCACCACGATGGTGCCGCCCGACAGGCCCTTGCCGACGTAATCGTTCGCGTCACCCGACACCTCGATCTTCAACCCCGGCGCAGCAAACGCGCCCAGCGATTGGCCCGCAGAACCGGTCAGCTTGACCGTCAGGTGATCCGCCTGCAGCGAATTGCGCATCCCGAACCGGCGCACGATATGCGACGAGACCCGCGTGCCCACGGTGCGATGCGTGTTCTGCACCGCATAGGACAGCTGCATCTTCTCGCCATCCTCCAAGAACCGCGCGGCATCGCGGACGATTTCCGCATCCAGCGTGTCGGGCACCACATTGCGCGGCTTGTTGCGGTCATAGGTGATGTCCCGCGCGCCATCGACGGTGATCAGCAGCGGGTTCAGGTCCAGATCGTCCAGATGCGCCGACCCCCGGCTGGTCTGGCTCAGCAGATCGGCCCGCCCGATGATGTCATCCATCGACCGTGCGCCGATGCCGGCCAGAATTTCCCGCACCTCTTGCGCGTAGAAGGTGATCAGGTTCACCACCTTGTCCGCCGTGCCGGTGAACTTCTTGCGCAACTCCTCGTTCTGGGTGCAGACGCCGACCGGGCAGGTGTTCGACTGGCACTGGCGCACCATGATGCACCCCATCGCGATCAGCGCGGCGGTGCCGATGCCGTATTCCTCGGCCCCCAGCATCGCCGCCATGACGATGTCGCGCCCGGTGCGCAGCCCGCCGTCGGTGCGCAAGGTCACGCGGTTGCGCAGGTTGTTCATCGACAGCACCTGATGCGCCTCGGTCAGGCCCATTTCCCACGGCAGGCCCGCAAACTTGATCGACGTTGCCGGCGATGCGCCGGTGCCGCCATTGTGGCCCGATATCAGAATGATATCGGCTTTGGCCTTGGCCACACCCGCCGCGATGGTGCCCACTCCGGACGCCGCCACCAGTTTCACCGTCACCTTGGCGCGCGGGTTGATCTGTTTCAGGTCATAGATCAGCTGCGCCAGGTCTTCGATGGAATAGATGTCGTGATGCGGCGGCGGGGAAATCAGCGTCACGCCCTTGGTCGAATGGCGCAACCGCGCGATCAGGTCGGTCACCTTCATCCCGGGCAACTGCCCGCCTTCGCCGGGCTTCGCGCCCTGCGCGATCTTGATCTCCAGTTCCTCGCAGGCGTTCAGGTATTCCGCCGTCACACCAAAGCGGCCCGAGGCCACCTGCTTGATTTTGGCCGACGGGTTGTCGCCATTGGGTTCCGGCAGGAAATGCGCCGGATCCTCGCCACCCTCGCCTGAATCGGATTTCGCGCCGATGCGGTTCATCGCCACGTTCAGCGTCTTGTGCGCCTCCGGGCCCAAGGCGCCCAGCGACATGCCCGGCGTCACGAACCGTTTGCGGATCGAGGTGATGCTTTCGACCTCTTCGATTGGAATGGCCTTGCCCAGCGGCTTGATCGCCAACAGGTCGCGCAGATGGATCGGCGGGGCCGATTGCATGCGCGCCGAATACTGCTTCCACAATTCATAGGACGACCGGTCACAGGCCGCTTGCAGCAGGTGCATGCCCGACGCTTCCCATGCGTGGGTTTCACCGGACCGGCGCGCCTTGTAGAACCCGCCGATCGGCAGGATCGCGTCGCTGGCCCGCCAGCCGGTGGCGTGAATCTCTTCCGCCTCGCGCTGGATGCCGGTCACGCCGATGCCGGAAATCCGGCTGGTCAGGCCGGGGAAATATTCCGCGCACATGGCGCGCGACAGCCCCACCGCCTCGAAGTTCAGCCCGCCGCGATAGGACGAAATCACCGAAATCCCCATCTTGGCCATGATCTTCAGCAGACCCTGATCAATCGCCTCGCGGTAGCGCGCCACGGCTTCGGTCAGGGTCATGTCCAGCAACCCGCGCTGGATACGGTCGGCCAAACTGTCCTCGGCCAGATAGGGGTTCACGACCGTGGCGCCGCAGCCGATCAGCACGGCGAAATAATGCGGATCGATGCATTCCGCCGCCCGCACGTTCAGCGAACAGAAGGTGCGCAGACCCTTGCGGGTCAGGTGGCTGTGCACCGCGCTGGTGGCCAGGATCATCGGCATCGGCACCCGGTCTACGCTTTGCACCATGTCGGTCAGGCACAGATGGCTGGCGCCGGACCGCACCGCATCTTCGGCTTCGGCCCGGATGCGTTCCAGATTGGCGCGCAGCGCGTCGGGGTCGGCATCGACCGGGAAGGTGCAGTCGATCACCGCCATTTCGGCGTTGAAGCTGGCCACCATCGCATCCCATTGCGCGTTGGCGACAAAGGGGCTGCCCAGCACAAAAATCTCGGTCTGCGCGCTCGACTCGTCCAGCACGTTCTTCAGGTTGCCGAACCGGGTTTTCAGGCTCATCACACGGTATTCGCGCAAGCTGTCGATCGGCGGGTTCGTCACCTGGCTGAAGTTCTGGCGGAAATAATGGCTCAGCGGCCTGTATTTCGACGAAAGCACCGCGGGCGGCGTATCGTCGCCCATCGACGCCAGCGCCTCTTTGGCGTCCTCGGCCATCGGCGCCAGCACCTGTTCCAGATCCTCGATGGTGAACCCGGCGGCCACCTGCCGCTTGCGCAGATCCGCCCCGGTGAACAGCGGGCGTTCTTCCAGCTGCGCCAGTTTCTCGTCCAGCTCGTTGATCTTGCCCACCCAATCGCCGAACGGCTGCGCTGCGGCCAGTTTGTCCTTGATTTCGGTGTCGCGGAACAGGCGACCTTCCTTCATGTCCACGGCGATCATCTGGCCTGGCCCCAGCGCGCCCTTTTCGCGCACGGTGGTTTCGTTCACCGGCACCATGCCCGCCTCGGACCCGGCGATCAGCAGATTGTCGCCTGTGACGACATAGCGCATGGGCCGCAGCCCGTTGCGGTCCAGCCCGCCACAGACCCAGCGGCCGTCGGTCATTGCCAGCGCGGCCGGCCCATCCCAGGGCTCCATGACCGAGTTGCAGTAGGAATACATGTCGCGCCACGCCTGCGGCAGTTCCACCGCCTGCTTGGACCAGCTTTCCGGCACCAGCATGGTCTTTGCCATCGGCGCAGACCGCCCCGCGCGCACCAGCACCTCGAACACCGCGTCCAGTGCGGCGCTGTCGGACGATCCCGGCTGGATGATCGGCTTGATATCCTCGGCCCGTTCACCGAAAGCGGACGACGCCATGCGAATTTCGTGGCTGCGCATCCAGTTGGTGTTGCCCTTCAGTGTGTTGATCTCGCCGTTATGCGCCAGCATGCGGAACGGCTGCGCCAGCCACCATTGCGGGAAGGTGTTGGTGGAATAACGCTGGTGATAGATCGCAAAGGCGCTTTCGAACCGCGCATCCATCAGGTCGGGATAGAACACCGCCACCTGTTCGGCCAGCATCATGCCCTTGTAAATGATCGACCGGCAGGACAGCGAACAGACATACATCCCCTGAATACCGGCCGCCGTGACCGCCTTTTCGATGCGGCGGCGGATGACATACAATTCGCGTTCGAACGTCTCTTCGTCCACGCCCTTGACGTTGGAGATCAGGATCTGCTCGATTTCGGGCCGCGTTGCGTTGGCCTTTTCGCCAAGGCAGGAAATATCGACCGGCACATGCCGCCAGCCATAAATGTAATAGCCCATCCGCAACACTTCGGATTCGACGATCGTGCGGCAGGTTTCCTGCGCACCAAAGTTGGTGCGCGGCAGGAACACCTGCCCCACGGCGATCAGCTGGTCGGTGCGCGGCTCATGCCCGGTGCGGCGGATCTGGTCGTAAAAGAAATGCACCGGGATCTGCACGTGGATGCCCGCGCCGTCGCCCGTCTTTCCATCCGCATCCACTGCGCCACGATGCCATACGGCTTTCAGCGCGCTGATGCCGTTTTCCACCACCTTGCGGCTGGCCTTGCCATCCAGCGACACCACAAGACCGACGCCGCAGGACGAATGTTCCTCGCTGTCGTGATACAATCCGTTTTCGGCCAGCCAGGCCCGTTTGGCGTCTTCGCGGGCAACCCAGGCGTCATCATAAATGGTCATGGTTCAGGCTCCTTCGCTGGTGCTGCCGTAAAGCGCGATGACATCGGCCTCGGTCAGGGTCGGGTGATGGCCGGCAAGCGCGAAACCTTCGGGCTTGCGGTCAATGAAAATCTCGCGGGCAAGGGTCAGCCCGGTGGTGTCGTCGAACAGGCCGATGGGGATTTCCCAATCGCCGACATAGGGCCCTTCCCGGGTGATCCGGTAGTACAGACCGGACCCACAGGCCGTGCACCACGCCCGTTCGGCCCAGTCCGACGACGGGATGCGCGCGATATGGTCGGTGCCGGTCCAGTCCACATCATCCCGGGCCACGGTGATGGCGGCAAACAACGCCCCGGACCACCGCTGGCACATCTTGCAATGGCAAATGCCAAAGGCATGCGCATCCAGCCGCGCGGTGAACCGCACCGCGCCGCACAGGCAGCCCCCCACACGGGTATCCGGGGCCGAGGGCGTCATGTGACCACCACGCCGGACGGCGGCAGGATCGGAAAACGGGCCATCTTGCGCGGCCGAACCCCCAAAGGACGCAGTGCCGTGTTGATCAGACCAACCCGGTTGTCCAGACCCAGCCGCACCACGTTGTGCAACTGCCCTGCCTTGCGCAGCGCCTGCGGCACACCGTGGCCGACGCGCGGCAGCAGCTGATGGATCAGGTTGTCCCGCACAGGAAATCGGTCGCGTTGCGGATGTTCGCTGCGCCCCATGCCGTGGAACACGTGATAGATCGGCCCGTCCATCAGATGATCCGCCACGCTGTGGATCCGATGCATTGCAATTTGGGCGCGCCAGTTGTCCCAGCGGTGATCATCGCCGGTGACATCGGGGTGCATCGAATACTGCGGCGAAATCGCCACAGCGCTTTTGATCGGCAGAAACCCCCCGATGACCATGGCCGCATAGGCCCCCATCGAAAATCCCAAGGTGCATATTTCCGTCGCGCCGACTTGACGCGCCATGGCCTCCGCCTGCTGGACGATCTTTTCGATCAGGCCGGGATGGTTCAGCCAGCTGCGTTTCGGTTCGGCGATGAACAGCACGTTGTCCACACCATCGCCTGTCGCCGCCTTCGCGAATTGATAACTGGGCGAGGCGCGATGGTCGAACCCGACGCCCGAAAAGCTGAGCACCAGTCGCGCGCTGGTGCCGATATGGCGCCATGTGACCAGATCATCGGCCTCGCTGGCCAGATCAATGGGCAGCGGCGCCGTCTTGCCCGTCGGTTCCAGCGCCACATCCATCATCGCCCGGCCCGCACCTATTCCGCCGCAACCGCGCGCATGCCGTTCAGATAGGCCAGAACGGCATCGGCACAATCGCGCCCGTCGCGGATGGCCCACACGACCAACGACGCACCACGCACGATGTCGCCCACGGCAAACACGCCTTCGGCACCGGTCTGTCCGGTGGTGAACGCCGCCTTGATCGTGCCCCAGCGCGTACATTCCAGCCCGTCAGCTCCCCATTGCGAGGGCCAATCCTCGGCTTCGAACCCCAGCGCCTTGATCACCAGATCGGCGGGTTCGTCATGGATGGCGCCCGGAATTTCCTCGGGCATCTGGCGGCCGGTCGCATCGGGGGCGCCCAGCCGCATCCGCTGCACCCGCACGGACATCACCGGATCGCCGGTGAACCCCACCGGTGCGGACAGCCATTCAAACACGACGCCCTCTTCCTCGGCATTCTGCACTTCGCGCTGCGACCCGGGCATGTTGGCGCGGTCGCGCCGATACAGACATTTCACCGAGGTTGCCCCCTGCCGGATCGCGGTGCGCACGCAGTCCATCGCGGTGTCACCACCGCCGATCACCACAACACGCTTGCCCGCCGCGTTCAGCGACCCGTCGATGAATTCCGGCACATCATCGCCGAAGGACAGCCGGTTCGACACGGTCAGGAAATCCAGCGCCTTGACGATGCCAGCGCCGGTGCCATCCAGTTCGCGCGCCTTGTAGACTCCGATGGCGATGATGACGGCGTCATGCTTGCCCCGGATCGCGTCGAAACTGATGTCCGTGCCAACCTCGCAGTTCAGCACGAATTCCACGCCCGACTGTTCCAACTGCTGCACGCGGCGCATCACCACGTCCTTTTCCAGCTTGAAACCCGGAATGCCATAGGTCAGCAGGCCGCCCGCGCGGTCATGCCGGTCATAGACCGTCACCTGCACACCGGCCCGGCGCAGCATGTCGGCCGCCGCCATCCCGCCTGGTCCGGCGCCGATGATCGCCACCGACTGGTCGCGTTCCACGGCGGGGCGGATCGGTTGCACCCAGCCGTTTTCCCATGCCGTATCGGTGATGTATTTTTCCACCGACCCGATGGTGACAGTGCCGTGGCCCGACTGTTCGATGACGCAGTTTCCTTCGCACAGCCGGTCCTGCGGGCAGATGCGGCCACAGATTTCCGGGAAGGTGTTGGTGGCCTGACTGAGTTCCCAAGCCTCGCGCAGCCGGCCTGTCGCCGTCATGTTCAGCCAGTCGGGGATGTTGTTGTGCAAGGGGCAATGTGTCTGGCAATAGGGCACGCCGCATTGGCTGCACCGGCTGGCCTGTTCGGCGGCCTTGGCGGCGGCATATTCGGCGTAGATTTCATGGAAATCGTTCCGCCGGTCATCTGCCGCGCGCTTTTCCGGCATGTCGCGCGGAATCGTGACGAATTTCAGCATCGGTTGCTTGGCCATGGCGGACTCCGGGCGTCGGATGACGGTTTGCGGTTGTGTAAATCAGGAACAACCGGAATAAAAGTCAGCAACGGTGACCTATATAAAGAATTTTCAGTCTGCTCGACGCGCAGCGGTCAAAAAGTCACCTGAATTATGGCAGTACTATTTACCTTATGGTCGATCAGGCGAACCCTAACGCCACCAAGACTGCCACACCCACGGCGATTCGCCACCAGCCAAACAGCGCGTAGCCATAACGCGACACATAGCCCAGCAGCCCCTTGACCACGATCACCCCGCTGATGAAGGCCGCGACAAAGCCGATGCCGATCTGCGTCATCGCGTTCGGGTCCAGCAGATCCCAGCTTTTGTACATGTCGTAGACAAAGGCCCCGAACATGGTCGGCATGGCCAGAAAGAACGAAAATTCGGCCGCCGCACGCTTGCTGGCGCCCATCGCCAGCGCGCCCACAATGGTTGCTCCGGACCGTGACACGCCCGGCACCATGGCCAGACATTGCACGCACCCGATGGCGATGGCCCAGCCGGTGGGAATATCCTCGGCCCGGTCAAACCGGGGCGTCAGCGTGAGCCGGTCCACCCAGATCAGCACGATCCCGCCAAGGATCAGCATGGCCGCCATCAGACGCGGGCTTTCGAACAGCACGCCCTTGATGAAATCGCGGCCCAGCACACCGATGACGACCGCCGGCAGAAAGGCAAGGAAGATGGCGATGATGAACCGCCGCGACGCCGCATCCTTGTGCGCAGTGGAAAACAGCTGCCACAGTTTCGCGGCATAGACCGTGATCACCGCCAGCACCGCGCCAAACTGGATCACCACCTCGAAGGTGCGTTCCGGGCTGTCAAAGCCCAGAAAATGCCCCGCCAGCAGAATATGCGCTGTGGACGACACCGGCAGAAATTCGGTCAGCCCTTCAAGGACCCCCAGAATCAGCGGCAACAGAAAATCGGTCATGCCGGATCAGTCTGCGCGCAGGTTCTTGGCCGACTTCTTGATCGCGGCATATTGCCCCGATGGCCGGAACCGCCACAGGTATTCCGGCAGCACCGCGTCCATGGCGACCGGTTCGATGCCCAGATCGGCAAAGCCCTTGGCGCCCGTGCCGACGATGTTGTCCGTTTGCAGGCTGCGCACCTGATCCGGCGTGATCGGCATCGGCGTCAGACCCAGCGTGAGCATGTTGGCGACATCGGCGGCCCCGGCCATGATCCGCGCCAGCCAGAACGGCAGAACCAGCACCAGACGGCGGCGCTGCACCACGGCCAGCATACGGCGCATCAGATCGGCGAATGTTTCCACCTCGGGCCCGCCCAGTTCATAGATGCCCTGCGCCTGCCCTTCGACACCCATGACGGCGGCCTGCGCCACGTCATCGACAAACACCGGCTGAAACCGCACCGACCCGCCGACCACCGGAATGACCGGCGAATTCCGCGACATGTTGGCGAAACGATTGAAAAACTGGTCCTCGGGGCCGAAAACCACCGAAGGCCGCAGGATCATCGCCTGCGGCATATGGCGCAGCACGCCCGCCTCGCCCGCCGCCTTGGTCCGGCCATAGGTGCTGGCACTGGCGGCGTCGGCGCCGATGGCTGACAGATGCACCATGCGCGCCACGCCAGACGCTGCGGCCAGCCGCGCAATGCGTTCGGCCCCCTGCGCCTGCACGGCATCGAAATTGTTCTTGCCGCGCGCATCGAAGGTGCCGACGCAATTCACCACCACATCCGCGCCCTGCATCGCCGCGGCTACGCTGGCATCGTCGCGGATGTTGCACAGCACCGGTTCCACCTGCCCCGGCGTGCCGTAGGGACGCACGAACAGCGCCTCGTTCGGCCGCCG
>JBGSJU010000059.1:0-2004 GCA_041741655.1 Rhodobacterales bacterium | reverse complement strand
ACCCGCAGGGTATCGGCGACCTCGCCGCCCAGATCGCGCGCATAAGCGGCGCGGGTGTTCGCCGCCGCGCCCTTGCGGGCCACCATAGCGCCCAGCCATTCGTCCACCGCCGCCGTCAGCGCCGCCGAAAAAAGGGCAGGAGCCTGCGTCATCACGACAGCCAGCGCCGCATCGTCCGTTCGAACACGCCGGCGAAAAAGCCCAACAGGTCGGTGCCATGCTGGGGCGAAAACAGATGCGGATCCTCGGCCCCGAGCACCAGCATGCCGGGCAGGCGGCCCTTGCCGAAATCCAGCTTCAGGCAGGCTTCGGACCGGATCCAGTCGGCCGCCTCGGCGTAGATTGCCGGGCTGCCGCCTTGCACCTGCCGCAGGGTGACCTGCCGCACCGGGGCCACGCGGCCTTGGGTCAGATAGTCGGCGATGAAGCCGGGCTCGGCCACCGCCAGCACATCCCCCAGCCGCTTGATGGCGGGATCACGATCGCTTTGCACCGATTCCAGCACCAGCCGCACCACATCGACGCGCAGGATATCGGCAACCTCGCCGCCCAATCCCCGCAGGAAATCCTCGAAACTGACGGGATCCAGCATCTTCAGAACGGCGCGATGCACCTGATTGGTGCCCGCAAGGTTTTCATAGGCCGCCGCGATCACCGACCGATGGGTGTCTTCCAGCCGGTCCAGCCGCGCCTCCAGCCGTTCCATGGCGATGCCGCGCAGATCGACGATATTGCCACCCATCGCGCGTTCATTGGCCGCGATCAACGCCCGCATCACGTCCTGGTCTTCCAGGATCACATCGGGTTCCGAAATGATCCGCTCGCGCAGCGTGTCGTCGATACGGGGTCTGGTGATCATGGGTCACTCATGCTCGAAATGGGGCGGGCCATTCTGGCCTTCTGCCGGGCGACATAGCACGGAACGCGGCGCAAGGCTTCGTTTTTCATCATCAATTTGTACTGTCCTGCCGGGACGGCCCACGCCTGTCAACAGCGCCGTCTGAGCCTGATGCGGACACGCCGTCACCAGCGGCGCCCGGAGCACAGCGGATGGCTGGTCGGGACAACTGACAGGCGAAATGTCAGAGGATCTTCTGCCCGGTCTTGGCCCAATCGGCCATGAACTGTTCCAGTCCCTTGTCGGTCAGGGGATGGGTCGCCAGCGCCTTGATCACCGCGGGCGGGGCGGTGATCACATCCGCCCCCACCAGCGCGCATTGCGTGACATGGTTCACGCTGCGGATCGACGCGGCCAGGATTTCGGTGCCGAAGCCGTAATTGTCATAGACCGTGCGGATGTCGCTGATCAATTCCATGCCATCCAGATTGATGTCGTCCAGCCGCCCGATGAAGGGCGAAATGAACGTGGCCCCGGCCTTGGCCGCGATCAGCGCCTGATTGACCGAAAAGCAAAGCGTGACGTTGACCATGTGACCCTCGGCCGACAGCACGCGGCAGGCTTTCAGCCCGGCCCATGTCAGCGGGACCTTCACCGCGATGTTGTCGGCAATCGCGGCCAGCTTGCGGCCTTCGGCGATCATCGCATCGGCGTCCAGCGCCACGACCTCGGCCGACACCGGGCCATCGACCAGCGCGGCAATCTCGCGCGTGACCTCAAGGATGTCGCGGCCCGATTTCAGGATCAGCGACGGGTTGGTGGTCACGCCATCGGCCATGCCCAGATCGGCCAGTTCGCGGATCGCGTCCACATCGGCGGTATCAACGAAGAATTTCATGGCCCCGGACCTTTCGCGTTGGGTTTCCCTTTTCGCCGCCACGCATTACCCCAGACGCATGCAATGCGTAACCCCCATTGGCACGAGAGGCCCCCCGTGATCGATGGACCCGTGATCGATGGACTTTTGAACGATGGACCCGAGTGGTTTGCCGCGGGCGACAGGCTGGGCGTGCTGACGGCGGAACCGCTGGGCCGGGTGCTGGATTACCGCGCGCCCGAGGGTGGCTGCGCCCTTGGCGCGTTTGTCGAAGTGCCCTTGGGCCCGC
>JBGSJU010000058.1:0-1506 GCA_041741655.1 Rhodobacterales bacterium | reverse complement strand
GGCAAGGGGCCGGACCCGCGCTGACCCCGCGACATTGTGACGGCGCGCGCCGGCGGTTTCCGATTGGCGCGGCGCCGCGGACACACTATCTTTCCGCCATGATTACAGAACTCGGTCATTTCGCCCTCATCCTCGTCGCCTTGCTGGCGGTCGTGCAATCCACCGTGCCGATGATCGGTGCCGCGAAACGCTGGCCCGGCTGGATGGCGATCGCGGAACCGGCGGCGATCCTGCAATTGCTGTTCGTCGGCTTTTCCTTCGCCGCGCTGACCTATGCCTTTGTCACCTCGGATTTCAGCCTGAAACTTGTGGTGGAAAACTCGCATTCGCTGAAGCCGATGCTGTACAAGGTGTCGGGCGTCTGGGGCAACCACGAAGGCTCGATGCTGCTGTGGGTGCTGATCCTTGCGCTGTTCGGCGCGGCGGCGGCATGGTCGGGCGGCAACCTGCCGCCGACGTTGCGCGCCCGTGTTCTGGGCGTACAGGGGGCGGTGTCGGTGGCGTTCTACGCGTTTATCCTGTTCACATCGAACCCGTTCCTGCGGATGGCTGTGCCGCCGATGGATGGGCAGGACCTGAACCCGCTGTTGCAGGATCCCGGTTTGGCATTCCATCCGCCGTTCCTGTATCTGGGTTATGTCGGGCTTTCGATGACCTTTGCCTTTGCCGTCGCCGCCCTGATCGAGGGGCGCGTGGATGCCGCGTGGGGCCGCTGGGTGCGGCCCTGGACGCTGGCCGCCTGGGTGTTCCTGACCATCGGCATCGCCCTGGGGTCGTGGTGGGCCTATTACGAACTGGGCTGGGGCGGGTTCTGGTTCTGGGACCCGGTGGAAAACGCGTCCTTCATGCCGTGGCTGATTGCCGCCGCCCTGCTGCATTCCGCGATCGTGGTGGAAAAACGGGAAAGCCTGAAAAGCTGGACCATCCTGTTGGCGATCATGGCCTTCGGGTTCTCGCTGATCGGCACGTTCATCGTGCGGTCCGGCGTCATCACCTCGGTGCATGCCTTTGCCAATGACCCGGAACGTGGGATTTTCATCCTGCTGATCCTCGCGGTGTTCATGGGCGGCGCGCTGACGCTGTTTGCCGCGCGGGCCGGGGTGATGGAATCGAAGGGCGTGTTTTCCATGGTCAGTCGCGAAAGCGCGCTGGTGGTGAACAACCTGTTGCTGGCGGTCTCCGCGCTGGTGGTGTTCGTCGGCACGCTGTGGCCGTTGTTTGCCGAACTGGTGTTCGACCGCAAACTGTCGGTCGGTCCGCCGTTCTTCGACGCGGCGTTCACCCCGTTCATGGTGGCGCTTGCGGTGATCCTGCCCTTGGGGTCGGTGATGCCATGGAAACGCGCAACCTTGGCGAAATCCCTGCGCCTGATGGGGCCTGCGCTGATATTGGCGGTTGCGACCCTTGCGTTGGTCTTTGCCATGCAAACCGGGCGGTCTGCGCTGGGGCCGGTCGGGCTCGCGCTTGGCGTCTGGCTGGTGGCGGCCTCGGCCACGGATCTGTGGT
>JBGSJU010000057.1:0-9842 GCA_041741655.1 Rhodobacterales bacterium | reverse complement strand
GAGGTCGAAGGCGCGGGCGATGTGCGCAAGGGTCTGGTCGATGCCCGCCGGGTGCTGCAACGCACACCCGACGACCGCGCCGCCGCCGTCGCCGCCATCGACGCCAGCCTTGCGGAACTGGCCGAACAAAAGGCTTGGCTTCAGGCCGCGGAGGCCGGTGTGAAACCGACGCTGCAAGCCTATGTCGATGCGACCCAGACAACGCTGGGCGCGCGCGCCCAGCCCCGCCTGACGCGCGATCAGGCGCTGTTCATCGCGTCCTGCAACGCCGATCACCGCGACCTGTCGCTGAATTTCTGATCGGGGACACCACAAAGGCAAGGGGCGGTCCAACGGACCGCCCCTTTTCCGTTCGGCGGAAACGCATGCGTTACGGCAGAACCTTGCCCGGGTTCAGGATGCCATTGGGGTCCAGCGCCGCCTTGATCGCGCGCATCGCGGCCAGCGCCACCGGGTCCTTCCGCCGCCGCATCGACGGCAGTTTCGACACCCCGATGCCGTGTTCGGCGCTGAACGACCCGCCAAGGGTCAGCGCCACATCCTCGACCGCCTCAAGGATGCGGTCATGCACATCGGGGTCCTGTGACGCCGGAAACACCGAATAATGCACGTTGCCGTCGCCCAGATGGCTGACCACATTGGTCTGAAATCCGGGGTCGATCCCCGGCATCATCGCATCCGCCCGACGCAGGAATTCCGGCACCTTGTCCACCGGCACCGCGACATCGGTGTTGATCGACGGCACCCGCGACGCGATCATCATGCCCGCCGCCTCGCGCCGTGCCCACATCTCGCGCCGCTGCGCCTCGGATTGCGCCACGACGGCGTCGATGACATGGCCGGTTTCGAACAGCGCGCCCAATACCGTTTCCAGCTTGTTGCCCAAGGGCACGCTGCCATCCGGCCCGGGGGTGCATTCCTCGGCCACGGTGGACGCGATTTCGACCAGAATATTCACCGCATGCGGCGCGTCGAACGGTTCCTTCGCCTCGGGGAACACCGCGCGGTGATATTCGACATAACCACGCGGCATGTATTCGAACGCCTCGACCCGGCCACCCGTCGCCTCCTGCAGCCGATTGAGCAGTTCCAGCGCGCCTTCCAGCGACGGGGCCGCCACCATCGCGGTGGCATAAGCGCGCGGGCGCGGGAACAATTTCAGGACGGCCGCCGTGATGATGCCCAGCGTGCCTTCGGCCCCGATCAGCAGGTGCTTCAGGTTGTAGCCAGAATTGTCCTTGTGCAATTCGGTCATCAGGTTGAGGATTTCGCCGGTGGGTAGCACCGCCTCGATCCCCAGCACCAGATCGCGCGTATTGCCATAGCGCAGCACATTGGACCCGCCCGCATTGGTGGACAGCATGCCGCCGATCATGCAGGACCCGCGTGCGCCGAATGTCATCGGAAAGATCAGGTCATGCGCGGCGGTGGCGTCATGCACCGCGTTCAGGATCACCCCCGCCTCGACGATGGCGATGCGCGCCGCCGGGCGCACCTCGCGGATGCGGTTCATCCGGTCGGTCGAGATCATCAAGGCGCCTTCCGCCTTGCACCCGCCCGACAGGCCGGTGCCACCCGAAATCGGCACCACCGGCGTGCCGGTGGCATTGGCCCATTTCAGGATGTCCGCCACTTCGGCCACCGATCCGGGCCGGGCCACGCCCAAGGGCTGCCAGCGATAGTTTCCGGTCCAGTCCTTGCTCCAGCGTTCCGCGTCGCCGCCGGTCGCCACATTCTGCGCACCGACGATATTTGCTACATGATCCAGCATCCGGCCCTCCCAAGCCTGCGGTTTCCCGCCGCACCCCGGCCTCTTTGCGCCGGGCGCGACCAGTTGGCACTGGACCCCGGCGCACGGTTACCTAAATGCTCGGGTACTCCCTCAACACAGGACGATGACCATGCTGACACTGCTGCGCAAGGGGTATGTCTTTATCTTGATGGCGCTGATGGCCGCTGCGGCCTCGATCGTGCTGACTGCGCCGGTGGGGGCCAGCGGGCCGTTCACCTTTACCGCCATCGAAGGCGGCACGCTGTCGCTGGACGACTGGCGCGGGCGGCCCGTGCTGGTGGTGAATACGGCCTCGCGCTGCGGGTTCACGCCGCAATATGATGAATTGCAGGTGCTGTATGACCGTTATCGTGACCGCGGTCTGGTCGTGCTGGCCGTGCCGTCGGATGATTTCAATCAGGAATTGTCCACCGCCGCTGACGTCAAGGAATTCTGCGCGGTCAATTTCAACCTGACCCTGCCGATGACCGACATCACCCATGTCAAAGGTGCCAAGGCGCATCCGTTCTACACTTGGGTCAAATCCGCGTCCGGTTTTGCCCCAGGATGGAATTTCAACAAGGTGCTGATCGCGCCCGACGGATCCGTGGCTGGCACCTTCGGGTCCACGGTCAAGCCGCTGTCGGGCAAGATCACCGGCCCGATCGAGGCGATGCTTGCCGGGTCGTGACCTGACCGGTCCTGATCCAGAGCCAGCCTCCCCCCGGTTCATCGGATCCGAGATCTATCGCCATTCGTCCTATGGCGGCTGGCATCCCCTGCGCATCCCGCGCGTCAGCACCACCATGGACCTGTCCCGCGCGTTGGGGTGGCTGCCACCCGATGCCTATGTGACCAGCCCGCGCGCCAAACCGGCCACGCTGACCAACTGGCACGACCCGGCCTATCTGGCGGCCCTGCAACGGGCCGAGGAAACGGGATCGGTCGATGCCGCCACCCGTGACCGCCACAACATCGGCACCCATGTAAACCCAGTGTTCCCCGAGATCTGGCGCCGCCCCGCCACCTCGGCCGGTGCCGCGCTGCTGGCCGCCGACATGCTGGCCCGGCCCGGACGCATCTTTGCCCCGGCCTGCGGCACGCACCATGGCATGCCCGACCGCGCCAACGGGTTCTGTTACCTGAACGACCCGGTGCTGGCCATTCTGGGGCTGCGCCGCAATGGCTTGCGCCGGATCGCCTATGTCGATCTGGACGCGCATCATTGCGACGGCGTGGCACATGCGTTTTCCGCCGATCCCGACGTGCTGTTGGTGTCCACGCACGAAGAAAACCGCTGGCCGCGCACCGGTGCGCTGACCGATGCGGGCGCGGGCGCCGAGTTTAACCTGCCGCTGCATGCCGGGGTGAACGATGACGAATTCGCGCTGATCCGCGACCGGCTGATCCTGCCGGCCGTTTCCACGTTCCGGCCCGACGCACTGGTGATCCAGTGTGGCGCGGATGCGCTGGCCGATGATCCGCAATCGCGGTTGGCGCTGTCGAACCGCGCGCTGTGGGATGCAGTCGCCGCATTGTTGCCGCTGTGCGACCGGGTGCTGGTGACGGGTGGCGGTGGCTATAACCCGTGGTCCGTGGCGCGCGCATGGACCGGCCTGTGGGGGGTGGTGGCCGGCCATGACCTGCCGGCATCCTTGCCGCCTGAGGCATCCGCGGTGCTGCGCGCCCTGACCTGGCCGCAGGCGCGACGCGGGCACATCGCACCGGACCATTGGTTCACCACCTTGACGGATGCGCCGCACCATGGCCCGATCCGGGACGTGGTGCGCGACCGGCTGGACAGGCTTGCGGCGCGGCTGGCCGTTTGGGTTTGACGCGAAACTGTATGTCCGACGAGCGCGCCGGATTGACGCGCCCGACTAACGTATCTGGCAGGTGGCGCGCGTCAGGTGCGTACCTTTGGCCATGCAGGCCGCACAATAATACCCACAGCCCGCCTTGGCCCAGACTGTGACGGGCGTGGCCTGCAAGGTGGCGCCACAACCGTCGCATTTCAGGTCCGTGTAGATCTCGGCCAGCCGGTCTGACGGCATTTCAAAGATCTCCATCGCCGCGCCCCTCTGTTGATCCCTTTAGCGTTTGGTCAGTCGTTTGGCGTTGGCCCGGGTCTGCCGCGCCACCGGTGCCAGAGCCGCGCGCGCAACCGCGTCGGGTCCCTTGCCCATGGCGGCGGCCTGCCCGGCGGCAACCCCGGCCTGCGTAAAGGCACGGGTCTTTTCCGCGACCATGCGGGTGGTTTCGCCCTTTGGCAGCGGCGTCAGACCCATCATCCCGGCCACGCGGATCGACACGATCAACTGCGCCTCGGCCAGCATCTTGGCGGTCCGCATTCCGGTAACCCAATACGACATCGGTGACATGTTTACCCCTAACCGAATCACACGCCAGCAAAATGTTCCACCGGTGTGACACCCCCATGACCCTGCCCGCGTCTGCACACAATGCAAGCCATTCCGGGCGGCGGATCCACGCTGCTTAGGTCTTGACGGGCCCGCGATGAATGAATAGTCAACGGCACGGTTTGGCGGAGTAGCTCAGTTGGTTAGAGCAGCGGAATCATAATCCGCGTGTCGGGGGTTCGAGTCCCTCCTCCGCTACCAAGCATTCCCTTTGTTTACGCGACGGTGCCTCCGGATAGTGGTGGTTGGCACGGTGCCTTTGGGGGCGCCGGAGGGGACGAGATCTTCTTGTTGTGACCAATCGACCCGCCCTAATCCCAACGTTTCTCGGTTTTTTGCCCACTCACAAGCCTGCGTTGCTGCCATCAGGCAAATACAGGTGTTCGGGTCCATCCCGTCAATACGTCGCTGATCCCATCTCCGGAGAACAAGCAAACAGTAGATCGTCATGCAGGTAGAACCATCAGCGGCCCCACACCGCCCATGGCGGACAACCACCCGCATTGGTGTACTTCAACGCAACAGAGACCGATCGGCACGTGCAGGCAGTCGCTTAAATCACCCCGTAATCTGTCCAAAGATCGGGGAGAAACTCACAGACAGACTAGCAACGCGTCAACAAGGTGCCCTGCCTTACCTGATTTCCATGAAAGACATGCAATAACGCGCAATCAGGAACCTAGGATCTGTTGGGGGCGACGTCAGGCCGACCTTGTCGACCAGATAGGTGCGCAAGACGGATAGGGTGGCCTCATCCAGATCGCTTAGAAAGGTGCGTAATGCGCCATCTTGAACCGGGGAAATGTCAGGGCCGGTTCGTCTGAAATCGATGTCCAGCTTGGCAAACAGCCATGCAACATCTGCCTGGTCGATGCCGCCTGCAATGAGGTTTTCCGGAACAGCGAATTCGCCCGGGAACAGAACGCGAAGATGCTCGATCATCCGCAGTTTGGCCGTATGCAAGGCGCGGGACTCGCCAAAATGCCGAACAAACCCGTCCGAGACATACTTGACCTTGATGGCTGCAGTCGAAAGGGCGACATTACCCGCCCCCCGTTGGCGCGGGGCGCTGACTCCCAGAATGTTGGCAAAGTCGGCGACTATGTTGTGCCCATGCAGCGTATTGCGATCAAATGGCCTGGCAATTATGCTATCTCTGCCGAAGACCGTGATGAATTTTTCAAACCGAGCGCGATACATCGGCTTTTGGATGCTGGACTCAAATATGCCACCCTTGATGTCTTCCTGCAGGGCGCTTTGCATGAACGAAACCGGTTCGCGCGCGTACAAAATGACCGATGTCGCAAAATCGTTGTTTTGGAACAGATCGCGGATTTCAAGCAGACCAGACATCGGAATGACCGAAATATCCTCACCCGAGAAGATAAGATTGCCATTGCAGCACCGGACGGTGTCTTCGATCAGGGTGCGGCAACTTCTTCGTTTTGCTTCGATGTCCTCCGGACCAAGACCTGCCGCACGCCAGATGTGATAATTCTGGTGCTGATTTGAATAGGCGGTATAAAAAGGAATCGAATGATTGGCGAATTCCAGATCAGCGTATTTCGTCTTTCCATCGTCGAAGCCTGAAAAGGCCGATTGGATCGCTGTCGTCCCGGTCTTGTGCATCCCAACATGAAGAAAGATCTTTTTCAAGTTTTCATCCAGACCCGAAACTGCGTCAATAACCGCCTCAATCAACTAAACATAATTCCCTTCGTTTCAAGCGCCTTTTGCTGTCAGCATAACTGTAACTGGTCGCATAGGCCACCGCGCGTCATGCCGCAACCGCGCATGAAAAAGCCCCCCGGTTTCCCGGAGGGCGGATGCCATGGGGTGGGTTTACACCCTACCGGAACGCGAAATTACCCGCGTTCTTCGATGATCTTCACCAGATGCGGGATGGAATACACCATGCCACGCACCGACGGCGTATCTTCCAGTTCGCGCGTCTTGTGCACCTTGTTCAGGCCCAGACCGATCAGGGTCCGGCGCTGCACATCAGGCCTGCGGCAGGGCGAAGCGATCTGCTTCACCACGATCGTTTTCTTGGTCATCGGGCCGCTCCTTATGCGTCGACGGCTTCCGCCGCCTCAACAGGTTTGTTCAGAATCTCGGCCACCTTCTTGCCGCGACGCTGCGCGACCTGACGGGGGCTCTGTTCCTTTTTCAGGCCATCAATGGTGGCGCGGATCATGTTGTAGGGGTTGGTGGACCCCATCGACTTTGACACCACGTCCTTCAGGCCCAGCATTTCGAACACGGCGCGCATCGGACCGCCGGCGATGATGCCGGTGCCTTCCGGGGCCGCGCGCATCACGACCTTGCCCGCGCCATGGCGGCCTTCCATGTCATGATGCAACGTGCGGCCATCGCGTAGCGCCACGCGGAACATCTGCCGCTTGGCCTGTTCGGTCGCCTTGCGGATCGCCTCGGGGACTTCTTTCGCCTTGCCCTTGCCGAACCCCACGCGGCCCTTCTGATCGCCCACGACCACCAGTGCCGCAAAGCCGAACCGCTTGCCGCCCTTCACGGTCTTGGACACACGGTTGATCGCGACCAGACGATCGGCGAATTCCGGCGTGGCCTCTTCGCGGTCGCGACGATCGCGGCGGTTGTCTTCTCTTGCCATCTTGATCGCTCCCTCAGAACTTCAGGCCGGCTTCACGCGCGGCATCCGCCAGCGCCTTCACCCGACCATGAAAGATGAACCCGCCACGGTCGAAATAGCATTCCTCGACGCCCGCAGCCTTTGCGCGTTCGGCAATCGCCGCACCGACCTTGGCGGCGGCTTCGCGGTTGTTCTTGCCCACCACGCCCAGATCCTTTTCCAGGCTGGATGCGGCGGCAAGCGTCACGCCCTGCACGTCGTCGATCAACTGCACGCTGATGTTTTTCAGGGACCGGTGCACCGACAACCGGATGCGGCCGGCGTTCACCTTCCGCAGTTTGTTCCGGACGCGCTGGCGGCGCTTCAGGAACAGGTCTCTTTTGCTGTTTGCCATCTGTTCCGTCCTTACTTCTTCTTGCCTTCCTTGCGGAAGATGAATTCGCCCTTGTAGCGGATGCCCTTGCCCTTGTAGGGCTCTGGCCGCTTCCAATCGCGAATTTCTGCCGCGACCTGACCAACCTGTTGGGCGTCCTGGCCCTCGATGATGATCTCGGTCTGTTTCGGAACGGTCACGGTGATGCCCTTCGGCACCTCGTAATTCACCTCGTGCGAATAGCCCAACGACAGCTTCAGGACCGGACCGTTCAGCGCGGCGCGATAGCCCACACCCTGAATTTCCAGTTCCCGCTTGAAGCCGCCGGTGACACCGGTGACGAGGTTGCGGATCATCGTGCGGGACATGCCCCACTGTTGCCGGGCGCGTTTCGACGTGCCCCGCGGGGTTACGGTGACCTGATTGCCATCGACCGTCAGCGTCACGTCATCCGTGGCGTGGAAGGTCTGTGCGCCCTTGGGGCCCTTGACCTCGATGGTCTGGCCCTTCACGGCTGCGGTCACGCCCGCAGGCAGATCAACCGGTTTCTTGCCAATTCGAGACATCTTGCTCTCCTTAGAAAACCGTGCAGAGCACTTCGCCACCAACATTGGCGGCGCGTGCACTGGCATCCGACATCACGCCACGCGACGTGCTGACAATCGACACGCCCAGGCCCTGACGGACCGACGGGATGTCCTTGACGCCCATGTAAACGCGGCGGCCGGGGGTCGAAACCCGCTTGACCTCACGGATGACAGGGGCGCCATCGAAGTATTTCAGGCTGATTTCCAGCTCGGGATGGCCATTCGCCCCGGTGACGGCTTCGTAGCCCCGGATGTAGCCTTCCTGTTGCAGGATATCGAGCACGCGCGCGCGCATCTTCGACGCCGGGGTGCGGACAGTGGATTTGCCCCGGCCCTGTGCGTTGCGGATGCGGGTGAGCATATCGCCGATCGGATCGTTCATCTTGCGCTCTCCCTTACCAGCTCGATTTCACCAGACCGGGGATCTGGCCTTGCGAGCCAAGTTCCCGCAGCATGATCCGGCTCACCTTCAGCTTGCGGTAATACGCATGCGGGCGGCCTGTCAGCTGGCAGCGGTTGTGCAGGCGCACCTTGGCGCCGTTGCGGGGCAGACCGGCCAGCTTCAGGGTGGCGCGGAAACGCTCTTCCATCGGCTTGGTCTGGTCCTTGATGATCACTTTCAACGCAGCGCGCTTGGTCGCGAATTTCGCCACCAGCTTTTCACGCTTCTTTTCGCGTTCGATCATGGATTTCTTGGCCATATCTCAGTTCCCTCCCGCGATCACGAGTTGAAGGGCATGTTGAAATGCTTCAACAGCGCCTTGGCTTCCGCGTCGGTTTTCGCGGTGGTTGCAATGACGATATCCATTCCCCAGGACTCGTCGATCTTGTCAAAGTTGATCTCGGGGAAAATGATGTGTTCCTTGATGCCGAAGGCATAGTTGCCCCGGCCATCGAACGACTTGCCGTTCACACCGCGAAAGTCGCGGATGCGGGGCATGGCGATGGTGATCAGGCGGTCGAGGAATTCATACATCCGGTCGCCGCGCAGGGTCACCTTGGCGCCCATCGGCATACCCTCACGGACGCGGAAGCCCGCGATCGAGGTCTTGGCGATGGTCATCACGGCCTTCTGGCCCGCGATGGTGGTCAAATCCTCGACAGCCGATTTGGCCTTTTTCGAGTCGCGCACCGCTTCGGCACCGCAGCCGATGTTCAGCACGATCTTGTCCAGACGCGGGATCTGCATGGCGTTGGTATACCCGAACGCCTCTTTCATCGCCGGGCGGATTGCCTCGCGATACTGCGTTTTCAGGCGCGGGGTATAATTTTCGGTATCAAGCATCGATCACGTCCCCCGTGGTCTTGGCAAAACGCACCTTCTTGTCGCCATCGATCTTGAACCCGACGCGGGTCGGCTTGCCGTTCTTGTCGATGATCGCAAGGTTCGACAGATCAACCGGTAGCGCCTTGGGCAGGCGGCCACCCTGATTGTTGGCGGACTGGCGGGTGTGGCGGATGGCGATGTTGATGCCATCCACGACGGCCTTGCCATCCTTGGGCATCACCTCGGTGATGGTCCCGGTCTTGCCCTTGTCCTTGCCGGCAAGCACCATCACGGTGTCACCTTTTTTCAGCTTTGCAGCCATCTTACAGCACCTCCGGCGCGAGCGAGATGATCTTCATGAAGTTCTTCGCGCGCAGTTCGCGCACCACCGGCCCGAAGATACGGGTGCCGATCGGCTCCATGTTGTTGTTGATGATGACGGCCGCGTTGCGGTCGAACCGGATGGCGGTGCCATCTTCGCGGCGCACGGCATGGGCGGTGCGCACGACAACGGCCTTGCGGACGTCACCTTTCTTCACACGGCCTTTCGGGATCGCTTCCTTGACGGCCACGACGATGACGTCGCCGACCGAAGCATAGCGGCGGTGCGAACCGCCAAGTACCTTGATGCACTGCACCCGGCGCGCGCCGGAGTTGTCAGCAACATCCAGATTGGTCTGCATCTGGATCATTGGTTAGTCTCCCGACCTTCGGGGACCCCTTTTGATTTCTGGGGCCCCGGGGTTTCGATGAGACGGAGGGATCAAGCCGAAGCTTCGGTCACCACCGTCCAGCGTTTCGTTTTGGAAATCG
>JBGSJU010000056.1:0-3101 GCA_041741655.1 Rhodobacterales bacterium | reverse complement strand
TCGCCGCCGACCCGCGTGGTGACCGCCGCCCAGTCGCCCCGCGCAACCTCGTCCGCCAGCAGGATCATCTGTGGCCCTTGCGACCTGCCGCCCGTCGCGGCGAACCGTTCGGCCAGTGGCAGCGCCTGATCGACCCGACCCAGCGACAGGTAGGAAATCGCCGCAGCTTCCAGCAACCGCGCGTTGGATATGTCACGGGTCAGGGCGCGGTTGTAGTTTTCGGCCGCCGCCTTGAAATCGATGTCATAGCTCGCCTGCCGGGCCGCCAGATACGCCCCGGCATTGGCGGTCAGCCGAGTTTGCGCCAGCCCCTGCCCGGCCCAGACAGCCACAACGACCGCCACGAAGATCCGCTTCACATGCACGTCATGTCCTCCGACATCCTTACCGAATCAGCGTAGCGAAGCGCGCGGCAAAGGCAACCGGCGGGCCGGCATTTTGGCGGCGTTCCGGATCACATGTTCGGATAATTGGGCCCGCCCCCGCCCTGCGGCGTCACCCAAGTGATATTTTTGGACGGGTCCTTGATATCGCAGGTCTTGCAATGGACGCAGTTCTGGAAATTGATCACGAACCGCGGATCACGCCCATCCTCGCGCACCACCTCATAAACGCCGGCGGGGCAATAGCGTTGCGCCGGTTCGTCATATTTCGGCAGGTTGACGCGGATCGGCAGTTCGGGATCGGTCAGCCGCAAATGGGCTGGCTGATCCTCGTCGTGGTTGGTGAAGGAAAACGCGACGTTGGTCAGCCGGTCGAAGGACAACTTGCCATCGGGTTTGGGATAGTCGATCGGCTTGTGCTTGGATGCCGGTTCGGTGCAATCCGCATCCGACTTGCCGTGCTTCAGCGTGCCAAACAGCGAAATACCGAAGATCGACTGGAACCACATGTCGAACCCGCCCAGCGACAGCCCGCCCAGCAGGCCGAACTTGCCGTTCAGCGGCGCGACGTTGCGCACCGGTTTCAGGTCGCGGCCCACGATCCCGTTGCGCAGCGCATGGTCATAGGCGGCCAGCGTGTCACCCGACCGACCCTGTGCGATCGCGGCATGCGCGGCCTCGGCGGCCTCGATGCCGGATTGCATCGCATTATGGTTGCCCTTGATGCGCGGCAGGTTGACCAGCCCGGCGGAACAACCCAACAGGCAGCCCCCCGGAAACGCCGACTGCGGCACGGATTGGATCCCGCCCTTCGTCACGACCCGCGCGCCATACGCCACGCGCTTGCCGCCCTTCAACAGGTCCGCCAGCATCGGGTGATGCTTCAGGCGCTGAAATTCCATGTAGGGGAACAGATAGGGGTTCTTGTAGTTCAGATCGACGATCATCCCCAGATAGATCTGATTGTTTTCAAGGTGATAGATGAACGACCCGCCAGTGTTCTTCGTCCCCAGCGGCCAACCCATGGTGTGCGACACCTCGCCCGGATTGTGCTTTTCCGGGTCGATTTCCCAGATTTCCTTCATGCCAAGGCCGAATTTCGGCGGCTCGCTGTCCTTGTCCAGCGTGTATTTCGCGATCACCTGCTTGGCCAGCGACCCGCGCGCCCCTTCGGACAGAAACACGTATTTGCCGCGCAGTTCCATGCCGGGTTCATAGGCATCGCCCGGCGTGCCGTCGGGGTTGCGGCCAAATTCACCGGCGATCACGCCGACGACCGCGCCGTCATCGCCATAGACCAGATCCGAACAGGACATGCCGGGAAAGATCTCGACCCCCAGCTCCTCGGCCTGACCGGCCATCCAGCGGCAGACATTGGCCATGGAAACGATGTAGTTGCCGTGGTTGTTCATCATCGGCGGCATGAGGAAGCCGGGCAGACGGATGCGCCCGGCCGGGCCCAGAACGTAGAAATTGTCCGCGGTGACATGCGTGTGCAGCGGCGCGCCCTTGGCTTTCCAGTCGGGGATCAGGCGGGTCAGGGCAGCGGGGTCCAGTACCGCACCCGACAGGATATGGGCGCCCACTTCGGATCCCTTTTCCAGCACCACGACCGACAGATCGGGGTCCAGCTGTTTCAACCGGATCGCCGCTGACAGACCCGCAGGCCCCGCGCCCACGATCACCACGTCATAGTCCATCGATTCCCGTTCGATCTGGGTCATGGGCCGTTCCCCTTCTGGATCCTGTGCGCGCGTGTAACAATGTTGCGCCATGGGTTATCCCGCCGCAGCGCGGCGCGTCAATCGCAACACAGCGTTACCGGGGCCGAATGCGACAGGACGCCGCCGCCCCCCTTGCACAATGGTTGTATTCGGAGTCATCTAGGGTGAACGAACTGGTTTGCGAAGGGCTTCGGGGGAACAATCCCGGTGCCCTTCGCTTTTGATAGGGGGAAGGGTCGCATGGAAAAGATCCCGATGACGCGCGCCGGGCACGCCGCGCTGGAAACCGAATTGAAGCACCTGAAATCGGTGGAACGCCCCGCCATCATTCAGGCCATCGCCGAGGCGCGCGAACATGGCGACCTGTCGGAGAATGCCGAATACCATTCGGCCCGCGAAAAGCAGTCCTTCATCGAGGGCCGCATCAAGGAACTGGAAGCCGTGATCAGCCTGGCCGATGTGATCGACCCCGCCACGTTGTCGGGCGCGGTGAAATTCGGCGCGACCGTGACCTTGGTGGACGAGGATACCGAGGAAAAGAAAACCTGGCAGATCGTCGGCGAACACGAGGCGAATATCGAGAAAGGCCTGCTGAACATCCGCTCGCCCATCGCACGCGCGTTGATCGGCAAGGATGTCGGGGATAGCGTCGAGGTAAAGACCCCCGGCGGCGAGAAATACTACGAAGTGGTCCGGATCGACTTTCGGTGACACACAGCCCGCCAGAACGCCCACCCGTGCGGCCAAAGGGACGCGCCATGCCCGCCGACAGCGACCAGACCCGTTCGACCCCGCTGGGCCTGTATGACCGGTCGGCGGCACCGCGTGTGATGGACATCGAAATTGCGGCGATTGTGGTCTCGGTGATCTGGCTGGTGGTGTCGGCGGTGTTGGTGCTGCGCCTGCCCCCGGCCACCGAGGGTGAAATGGCGGGGCTGCGGTTCCTGCTGGCGGCACTGGTGATCTTCCTGCCGGTCGCCATGGTCTGGGTCGC
>JBGSJU010000055.1:0-1957 GCA_041741655.1 Rhodobacterales bacterium | reverse complement strand
CTCGGCCCCGGCGGCCTGCGCGGACGCGCCGACGCACAGCACATGCACCTCGCCCAGCGCCTTTGCCGCGGTCACGGCCTTGGCCGTTGCATCCAGCGCCAGCTGGCCATCGGTCACTTCACCCAGCAGAAGAACAGCCATCAGATCGCCCCCACTTCCTTCAGTTTCGCCACCAGCTCGTCCACCGAGCCAACCTTGATCCCCGCGGCCCGCGTCGCGGGTTCGGATGTCTTGACCACGCGCAGCCGCGGCGTGACATCGACGCCGTAATCGGCGGCGGTCTTTTCCTCCAGCGGCTTCTTCTTGGCCTTCATGATGTTCGGCAGCGAGGCATAGCGCGGCTCGTTCAGGCGCAGATCCGCCGTGATGACGGCGGGCAGGCCCACCTTGATCGTCTGCAACCCGCCATCCACTTCGCGCGTCACGGTGGCCGCACCATCCGCGATGACGACTTCGGACGCAAAGGCTGCCTGACCCCAGCCCAGCAGCGCCGCCAGCATCTGGCCCGTCGCGTTCATGTCATTATCGATCGCCTGCTTGCCGGTGATGACCAGACCGACATCCTCGGCCTTTGCCACGGCGGCGAGAATCTTGGCCACCGCCAGCGGCTCGATATCCTTGTGCACGTCATCCGACGCCTCGACCAGAATGGCGCGATCCGCCCCCATGGCCAGCGCGGTGCGCAGTGTCTCCTGCGCCTGTTTCACGCCGATGGACACCACGATGATCTCGGTCACAACGCCCTTTTCGCGCAGCCGGATCGCCTCTTCGACGGCGATCTCGTCGAACGGGTTCATCGACATCTTCACATTGGCCAGATCGACACCCGATCCGTCCGCCTTGACGCGGACCTTCACGTTGTAGTCGATCACGCGTTTTACAGGCACAAGAACCTTCATGACGTGGTCTCCCTTTGCAATCAGCGGACGACGGCGGGGCAGGCCCGACTCCGTCACATTCCTCGCGGTGATATAATCTTGCGCGGGTGCGTGACAGACAAAAATCGCCGCTTGATCGCACGGGGACGCCGCGTTTTGTCCGATGGGCTGGCCATGGCGCGGCCCCTTGCCGCAGCCGGACGATATGTGGCACTGACAACCAACAGCGACGGAGGAGCCCTGACATGACCAAACCCTGCATCATCTGCGTGGCGATCACCGGGTCCGTCCCGCGCAAGGCCGACAATCCGGCGGTCCCGATCAGCGTCAGTGAACAGGTCGAATCGACCCATGCGGCGTTTGAAGCCGGCGCGCGCATCGTGCACGCCCATGTCCGCAACGACGACGAGACGCCCAGTTCCGATCCCGAGAAATTCGCCCGCCTGAAAGAGGGGCTGTTGCAGCATTGCCCCGGCATGATCATCCAGTTTTCCACCGGCGGCCGGTCCGGCGCGGGGCAGGCGCGGGGCGGCATGCTGCCGCTGCGCCCCGACATGGCGTCGCTGTCGGTGGGGTCGAACAACTTTCCCACCCGCGTCTATGAAAACCCGCCGGATCTGGTCGATTGGCTGGCGTCCGAGATGAAAACCTACGAGGTGAAACCGGAAATCGAGGCGTTCGATCTGTCCCACATCCATCAGGCGGCGCGGATGAATGCCGACGGGCGCATTCCCGGCAACATCTACATCCAGTTCGTGATGGGGGTGAAGAACGCGATGCCGGTGGACCGCCCGACGTTCGATTTCTACATCGACACGGTCAAGCGCTTGATGCCGACCGCCGAATGGTGCGGCGCGGGGATCGGGCCGGGCCAGATCGTGCTGAACGACTGGTGCGTGGCCGCAGGCGGTCATGCCCGCACCGGGCTGGAGGACAACGTGCGGATCGACAAGACCACCCTCGCGCCGTCGAATGCGGCACTGGTCAAGCGCGTGGTGGACCTGTGTGACAAGTACGAACGCCCCGTCGCCACGGTGGCCGAGGCGCGCGCCATGCTGGGTCTGCGCCCGGCCTGAAGA
>JBGSJU010000054.1:0-5515 GCA_041741655.1 Rhodobacterales bacterium | reverse complement strand
CCTTGCGGCCAGCGCCGGCGTGACGCTGGACCTTCTGACCGGGCGCGACAAGGGCGCGGACCGGGCGGCGAAACTGGCGGCGCTGGCCGACGGGCGCTTGCAGATACTCGTCGGCACCCATGCCGTGTTCCAGAAAGACGTGGTGTTTCACGACCTGCGCCTTGCCATTGTCGATGAACAGCACCGCTTTGGCGTGCGCCAGCGGCTAGAACTGGGGCAGAAAGGTGTGGGGGCCGATGTGCTGGTGATGACCGCGACGCCGATCCCGCGCAGTCTGGCGTTGGCGCAGTACGGCGATATGGATGTGTCGGTGCTGGATGAAAAGCCACCTGGGCGCCAGCCGATCCGCACGGCTTTGGTGCCCACCGACCGGCTGGACGCGGTGGTGGAACGGTTGCGCGCCGCCGTGGCCGACGGGCGGCGGGCCTATTGGGTCTGTCCGCTGGTCGAGGAGTCCGAGGTGATGGACCTGACCGCCGCCGAAGACCGGTTCCGGCATTTGCGCGCCGTGCTGGGCGAGGGCGTGGTGGGGTTGGTGCATGGCCAGATGCCGCCCGCGGAAAAGGATGCGGCGATGGCCGATTTCGTCGCCGGGCGGACACAGGTTCTGGTGGCGACGACGGTGATCGAGGTGGGCGTGAACGTGCCCGAAGCCACGATCATGGTGATCGAACAGGCCGAGATTTTCGGGCTGGCGCAGTTGCACCAGTTGCGTGGCCGGGTCGGGCGGGGCAGCGGTGCGTCCACCTGCCTGCTGTTGTATCAGGCCCCGTTGGGGGATGCCGCGGCCCGACGGCTGACCACGCTGCGCGACACCGAGGACGGGTTTCGGATCAGCGAGGTCGATCTGGAGATGCGCGGCGCGGGTGACCTGATCGGCACGGCGCAATCCGGCCTGCCACGGTTCCGCATCGCCGATCTGGAACGGCAGGCGGCGTTGATGGAAATTGCCCAAAGCGATGCGCGCAAACTGTTGGCCGAGGATCCAACGCTGGCCGGCCCGCGCGGGCAGGCGGCGCGCATGCTGCTGTGGCTGATGGAACAGGATCAGGCGATCCGGCTGATTCAGGTCGGCTGAAAGCCCCAAGTGCAGAATGTTCTTAAAAAGTTCTTTACAGAGAAGACCAGATATGGGAACAAAGCAGCAACAGAACGGAACATGAACAGGAGAACGCCAATGCTGTCCGACATCCTTGCCGTAGCGCGCCGGTCCCAGGCGAATATCCTTGCCGATCTGGCCGGGGCCACGGCCCTGATGGTGATGCTGGTCGGCGCGTTGCACCTGCCGGTTCTGTAACGACCGTTCTGCACGGTTTTCTGCCGGGTCTGTCCCTGCGGTGTCGTCCGGCTTTTCGTCCCCGAAAGCCTGCCTGACCACCTTGTCCCGTTTGCGAGTTCGTTTTTTGCCAGTTGGTGTTTGCCTGTCCGCCGTGTCACGGACGCGCCGCCCGCCTCGGGATCGACCCATCACTGCCGCCGCCACCCCGCCGGGTGCGCGGCGGTTTTTTCATTCTGCTGTCGCGGCGGCTTCGGCCTGCGCCATGGCCTCGGCGGTGGCCTCGATCGCCAGCAGGATCGAGGCATGGCGGTTCTTGTAGTCCCGCGCCGGTTCCAGCGCGGCATAGCCATCAAACGGCGCCGCGGGTGGTGCCGCGCCCGCCTTCAACATGGCGCGCAGCGCGTCACGGCCGGTTTCGATCTCTGCCCGCGTGCGGCCCAGCACGACATGGCCTAGAACGGCGGCCGATGCCTGACCCAAGGCGCAGGCGCGGACCTCTTGCGCAAAATCCGCCACGCGTCCGTCCTGCACCACGACATCCACAGTCACCGCCGACCCGCACAACGGCGAGCGTTTACGCACCGACGCGGTCGGCGCGGCCAGACGTCCGACATGCGGCACATCGGCGGCCAACGCGAGGATGCGTTGCGAATAAAGCTTGATCAGGTCGGTGTCGCTCATGACTTGTCCTTTGGCTGCTACAAAGATAGGGCGGCGCGGCGCAATTGGCAAAGGGGGCGGTGATGACATTCGATCCAGCGGGGCTGACATATGACACGGCCGGGCTGATCCCGGCCATCGCACAGGATGCGACGTCGGGTGAGGTGCTGATGCTGGCGTGGATGAACGCGGATGCCGTGGCGCAGACGCTTGCGACCGGGCGCGTGACCTATTGGAGTCGGTCGCGACAGGCGTTCTGGATCAAGGGCGAAACGTCGGGGCATATCCAGCGGCTGGTCGAATTGCGGGTGGATTGCGACCGCGATTGCCTTCTGGTTCTGGTCGATCAGACCGGGCCGGCCTGCCACACCAACCGGCAGTCGTGTTTCTTTACGGCCGTGCGGGATGGGGCCGAGGTGGTGCTGACGCAGCCGTTGCCGTGAACACCATCTGACGGATGTCGTCCGGCGTGGCCCCTTCGGCGCGATACTTTGCCAGCGCCCGCGCATCGTCCCGCTTGGCCAGCCGTTTGCCCTGCGCGTCGCGGATCAGGGCATGGTGATGATAAAGCGGGGTCGGCAGGCCCAGAAGATGCTGCAAGATCACCTGGATCGGGGTGAAATCGAACAGATCCTCGCCGCGGACCACCAAGGTGATCGCCTGATCCGCGTCGTCAAAGGCCGAGGCAAGAAAATAGGCCACCACATCCTCGCCCTTGCGGAACAGCACGACGTCGCCGATCGTCGCAAGCGCCATGTGCGGATCGACCACATGCTGCCCCATATGCAGCGGCCCCGTCTCCTCGAACCGCAACGCCTGATCCGACAGCATGGCCAATGCGGCCCCAAGGTTCAGCCGCAGGGCATCCCCTTCTTGCCGGGTGGCCATCGTTCTGTGCCGACACGTGCCGGGATAGGCGCTATGCGCAACACCTTCCTGGGGGGCGGACAGCGCGGCCCGGATATCGGCGCGGCTGCAGGAACAGGGGTAGAGCAGCCCGCGTGCGATCAAGGGGTCCAGCCGGGCGGTGTATTGCGCGATCCGGGTTGATTGGCGATGGATCGGGCCATCCCATGTCAAACCGAGCCAGGTCAGATCCGCGACGATCCCGGCCTCATACTCTGCCCGGCAGCGCTCGAGGTCGGTATCTTCCATCCGCAGCAGGAACCTGCCCGACGCTGCGCGGGCCATGTCATGCGCAAGGATGGCCGAATAGGCGTGGCCCAGATGCAAAGGCCCGGTCGGCGAGGGTGCAAAGCGGGTGGTGACGCGATGCCCGTCCCGGGCCTGACCCGGGACCGCACGGCTGTCCGGTCCCGCGCCGTGCAGGGGCCCCGGATCAGGTCCGGGGCGGGTGTCGCCAGCAGGAACGATCAGGCGCGCAGCCATTGCGTGAACGCGTCTTTTGCCCGGTCGGTATAGGCCTTGTAGCGGTCAGAGCGGCCGCGTCGCCCACCCTTGATCCCGTCCGCGTCGATGGGGCGAAACAGGCCGAAATTGACATTCATCGGCTGGAACGTCTTGGCATCCGCCCCGCCGGTGATGTGATGCACCAACGCGCCATGGGCGCTGTCGGCGGGCACCGGCGGCAGGTCCTGCCCAAGGATGTCCGCCGCAGCCATTCGTCCGGCCAACAGGCCCATGGCGGCGCTTTCGACATACCCTTCAACGCCCGTGACCTGACCGGCAAAGCGGATATGGGGAAGCGATTTCAGCCGCATCCGGGCATCCAGCAGCGTGGGCGAGTTCAGGAAGGTGTTGCGATGGATGCCGCCCAGCCGGGCAAACATGGCGTTTTCCAGCCCAGGTATCATCCGGAAAACAGAGGTTTGCGCGCCATACTTCATCTTGGTCTGGAAACCCACAATGTTATACAGCGTCCCCAGCGCATTGTCCCGGCGCAATTGCACCACGGCATGGGGTTTCACATCCGGGCGATGCGCGTTGGTCAGGCCCACGGGTTTCATCGGGCCGTGGCGCAGGGTTTCGCGGCCACGCTCGGCCATCACTTCGATCGGCAGGCAGCCGTCGAAATAGCCCGCCGTTTCGCCAGGATGGAACTCGGTCTTGTCGGCGGCCAGCAGCGCGTAGATGAACGCCTCGTACTGCGCGCGGTCCATCGGGCAGTTGATGTAGGCCTTCTGTTCCGCTTCGGTCTCGCCCTTGTCATAGCGCGATTGTTCCCAGGCTATGGTCATGTCGATGGACTCGGCATGCACGATGGGGGCGATGGCGTCGAAGAACGCCAGCGCATCGCGCCCGGTTTCGCGCGCAATCGCCTGACCCAGCGCGTCCGAGGTCAGCGGGCCGGTCGCGATGATCCACTGGCCGTCCTGGGGCAGTTCGGTGATCTCGCTGTCCACGCGCGAAATCAGAGGATGCGCCAGCAAGGCGGCGGTCACCGATTGCGCGAACGGGTCGCGGTCCACCGCCAACGCGCCGCCCGCCGGCAGGCGGTGCCGCGTCGCCATGTCCATGATGATGGATCCGGCGGTGCGCATTTCCCAATGCAACAGGCCTACCGCGTTCTGTTCATGGTCATCGGACCGGAACGAATTGGAACAGACCATTTCCGCCAGATCGCCGGTTCGATGCGCGAAGGTGCCGACGCGCGGGCGCATTTCGTGGATCACCACGCGGACGCCCCGGTTGGCGGCCTGCCAGGCGGCTTCGGACCCGGCCATCCCGCCGCCGACGATATGCAATGTCTGTTCCATGATCGGTCAGATAGGACAGATGCGCGGCGGCGTCTAGCGGTCCACCGGCAGACCCGAGGGCACGGCCGCCGGACTGCCCAACCGCCCATCCCGCGCGTCCGCATCGGTCAGCGCGGCCAGAAAGGCCAGAATGTCGGCGATCTGGGCATCGGTCAGATCCGAGGGCGGCAATTCCACGGCCTCGGCGATGTTCAACAGTTCATCCGGGTCGTCCAGCGCCGCCCAGTCGGGTACAGAGACGACGCCCGGATCGACGGCATGCAACCGGACCTGCGTTCGGTCGTAGGCCATCAGGGCGCCGATGGGGTCCAGATGGTGGCGCACCGCAGCCTCCAGCGTGGCATAGGCCCCGGCATGGCCCCAAGGGCCGGTTTCGGTCACCATGCGCAGGGACGGGGTGCGAAACCGGTAGCGGTCGTCCGGGTCGCCGGTCACCAGCAGCCGTCCCGGATCGGCATGCAGGGGGTGCGCGCCGCCCTTGGCCTTACCCGGGCCAAGTTGCGGCATGCCGATGGCATGGAAACCGTGATCGGTCTGGAACGGACCGGTGTGGCAGGCGGCGCAGCCGGCGGATCCGTAGAACAGGTCGGCGCCGCGAAGGGCAGATTGCGACAGCGCGCCCGTATCCCCGGCCAGATAGTGGTCCCATGGGCTGTTGTCTGCACGGAACTCCGTGGCAACGAAAGCCGCCAAGGCATTGGCAATGCTGGTGATCTGTGGCGTATCTCCGGTCACGGCCGCAAACCGAGCCGCATAGTCCGGCACCTCGGCAACGCGGGCGGCGATCAGCGCCCAGGCCCCGGCTTCGCCCTGCACATGTTCGATTGCGACCGCATCGGCAATGGGGTTTTCGCCGGGC
>JBGSJU010000053.1:0-3265 GCA_041741655.1 Rhodobacterales bacterium | reverse complement strand
GGTGGCGGTGGAGGCGCGGGTGGACCGCGCCTTGCAGCACCACAACCCGCTGCGCCGCGGTCTGGGCATCGCCGAGATTGACCGCGATACGCTCATCGCCCAATTGGCGGATATCGCGCCCGAAATCCTGCCCTATGCCGCCCCGGTGTGGAAAGTGCTGGCGGACAAGCGCAAGGCGGGCAAGCGCATTCTGTTCGAAGGCGCGCAGGGGTCCTTGCTGGATATCGACTTTGGCACCTATCACTATGTGACCTCGTCCAATGTGGTGGCGGGGCAGGCGGCGGCGGGCACCGGGATGGGACCGGGGGCGATCGGCTATGTGCTGGGCATCGTCAAGGCCTACACGACGCGGGTGGGCGAAGGCCCGTTCCCGACCGAGTTGAAGGATGCCGATGGCGAGCGGCTTGGCGCGCGGGGGCATGAATTTGGCACGGTCACGGGACGCAAACGCCGCTGCGGCTGGTTCGATGCGGCATTGGTGCGGCAGACCTGCGCTGTGTCGGGCGTGAACGGTATCGCGCTGACGAAACTCGACGTGCTGGACGGGTTCGATACGCTGAAGATCTGCGTGGGCTATGATCTGGACGGCGCGCGGCTCGATTACCTGCCGACGGCGGCGGCCGCGCAGGCGCGTTGCACACCGGTCTATGAAACCATCGAGGGCTGGAGTGAGAGCACCGAAGGCGCGCGGTCCTGGGCCGACCTGCCCGCAGCCGCCATCAAATATGTCCGCCGGATCGAGGAGTTGATCGGCTGCCCGGTCGCCATGCTGTCCACCAGCCCGGAACGCGACGACACCATACTTGTCACCGACCCATTTGCGGACTAACTGCGCCTGCATGGCCCTGACATACAAAACCCGCAAACGCCTGTCGCTTCTGGTCCTTGTCGTGGGGATGCCGGCCTATGTCGTGGTGGCGGTCACGCTGGTCGGCTGGATCTGGCCCGACCCGCTGGTCAAGCCGCCGATCCTGCTGGAGGCGCTGGTGTATCTGGCGCTGGGTTTCATCTGGGCGCTGCCGTTCCGGCGGCTGTTCCGGGGCGTCGGGCAACCTGACCCGGATGCGCCGCCCGCTGCCCGAGATTGACGACGCAAGCTTCCTATTGCTTTAACGCGCCATTGTCCCAATCGCCTTGCGCGGTCTGGCCGCTGGCGTAGCGCATGGTGCCCTGACCCTGACGTTTGCCGGCAACAAACGCGCCTTCATAGACATCGCCATTGGCATAGGTCGCCACACCCTGACCGGTGATTTCGCCCGCCTGCCAGTCACCCACATATTTGAACCCGTCGGCCATGGTGATCTCGCCCTTGCCAGCGCGCAACCCGGCGACAAAATCGCCCTTGTAGATCGTGCCGTCGGGATAGGTTGCGGTGCCGGTCCCGTGGCGCTGGCCGTCCTGCCAGTTGCCTTCATAGCGATAGCCATCGGGGTAGGTCATGACGCCAAAGCCGTGGTTCTTGGCGTTCAGGAACCCGCCTTCATAGGTCAGGCCGTTGGGATAGCTGGCTTTTCCCTGACCCTCGATAACGCCCTTGACCCAGCCGCCTTCGTAGGTGGCATTGTCGGCATAGGTGATCTTGCCGGTGCCATCCGGTTGACCAGCGCGGAACTGGCCTTCGTAGACCGACCCGTCGGCATAGGTGACGCGGCCCGTCCCTTCGATTTCGCCGGCGACCCAGCTGCCTTCGTAACGATAGCCGTCGGCGCCAGTGAACAGGCCCTGGCCCTGGCGGCGGTCATCGGCAAAGTCGCCGTCATAGACATCGCCATTGGCATAGGTCACGCGGCCCTTGCCTTCGCGGCGGCCACCGACCAGCGCGCCTTCGTAGATGTCGCCATTGGGCTGCACCAGACGTCCCTGACCGTTGATCTGGTTGTCGGCCCAGGTGCCTTCATAGATCAGCCCGTCGGGCAGGGTCAGCTTGCCCGCGCCGGTGCGCATGCCATTTGCGACCGCGCCGTCATAGACTGCGCCATCAGGATAGGTGATCTTGGCCCGGCCGGTTTTCGCACCGTTCGACCATTCCCCTTCATAGACGTAGCCGCCGGGCGATTGCATCACGCCGCGGCCATGGTGCTGGGCGTTCAGGAACCCGCCTTCATAGCGGGTGCCGTTGGCATAGACGGCAATGCCCTGACCGGTGATCTTGCCGTCCTGCCATTGGCCTTCGTAGGTGCCACCGTCCGTGAACACGATCTTGCCGACGCCTTCGGGCTTGCCCTTGGCGAACTGGCCTTCGTACACCGACCCGTTCGGAAACCGTGCCACGCCATTGCCTCGGATCTCGCCTTCGATCCAGTCGCCGGTGTATTCATAGCCATTGGGCAGGCGGTAGCTGCCGGTGCCATGCTGCAACCCGTCCTTGAACGTGCCTTCGTAGATGCCGCCATCGTCATATTGCTTGGTCAGGACCTGCGCGCCCTGTCTTGAGGCAAGCGGGGCTTGAGTCGTTTGGGTTTGAGTTGTTTGGGCCTGTGTTGTTTGGGGCTGTGTCGTTTGGGCCTGCGCCAACTGGACTTGCGCCATGCCGCCAAGAGTCAGGACAAGCACCCCTGCAACCATCCGGCCCGTCAGCCCTTTGCCATGGATCAAGACCTGCTTCATCACAAAATTCCCCGCCGCCTGTTCGCCGCGACGGTAAACGATCCGGGGGGCGGGGGGCAATGTCTAACCCGGGGCCTGTCCCGGCAGCGATGACCGACGGCTTCCCCTTGCGCGCCCATCTGCTACATCTGCGGGACATGACCGAAGGGGGCTGCCCGTGAACGACCATTTCCGCCTGACGCTGGCGCAGTTGAACCCGACCGTCGGGGCGATTGCGGGCAATGCCGCCATGGCGCGCGAGGTCTGGGCGCAGGGCAGGGACGCCGGGGCCGACATGGTCGCGCTGACCGAGATGTTCCTGACCGGCTATCAGACGCAGGATCTGGTGATGAAGCCGGCCTTCGTCGCGCAGGCGATGGCCGCGATCGAACGCCTTGCCGCCGATTGCGCCGATGGTCCCGCGCTGGGAATCGGTGGGCCGCATCTGCGGGGCCGCGAGCTTTACAACGCCTATTACATCCTGCACCGGGGCCAGATCGCAGCGACCATCCTGAAGCACGAGCTGCCCAACGACGCGGTCTTTGATGAACACCGCCTGTTCACCTCTGCCCCGCTGCAGGGCCCTGTGCAGATCGGCCCGCTGCGGATCGGCGTGCCGATCTGCGAGGATGCCTGGCACGCCGAGGTTTGCGAAACCCTTGCCGAAACCGGGGCCGAG
>JBGSJU010000052.1:0-2353 GCA_041741655.1 Rhodobacterales bacterium | reverse complement strand
GCTGGACGGCATCCGCACCCTGCCGCTGCCGCTGACCGATGCCGCGCGCCGCTTCATCGCCCGCGTCACGCTGGTGCGCACATCGGGCGACGACTTGCCCGACATGTCCGATACGGCCCTGCTGGATACAGCGGACGACTGGCTTCTCCCCTATCTGAAGAACATCCGCAGCGCCGCCGACTGGAAAGGCTTCGATCTGCTGCCCGCCTTGCGCGCGCGCCTGACCTGGGACCAGCAACAGGCGCTGGACCGCGCCGCACCCGCGCATTTCACCACGCCGCTGGGCCGCGACATCCCCATCGACTACGGGGCCGAACACCCGGAAATCACCCTGCGCCTGCAGGAAATGTTCGGCCAGACAACGCACCCCCGCGTCGCCGGCCGCCCCTTGCGCGTCACGCTGCTGTCCCCGGGCCACAAACCGGTGCAGACCACGCTGGATATCCCCGGGTTCTGGGACAATTCCTATGCCGATGTCAGGAAGGACATGCGCGGGCGTTACCCCCGCCACCCCTGGCCGGAAAACCCGCGCGAGGCCGACCCGACCCTGCGCGCAAAACCACGCGGCACCTGAAGGATCAGCCGACCCAGTCCGCCACCTGATCCGCGGCGATCACATCCGCCAGCACCGGGGCCAGCGACCCCAGCACCACGTCGCGCACCGTCTCGGGGTCGATCTCGCGGCCATCAGCCCGCGTCACGGCAAAGCCGAACACACCATCACGCACCACCGCCATGCGGAACCCCAGATCGAACCCTGCCCGCACGGTCGATGACACGCAATGGTTCAAGCTGGCGCCGACAACCACAAACCGCGCCACGCCCTGCCGCCGCGCCCATGCCGCCAGATCGGTCGAGGCAAAGGCCCCCGACGTGGTCTTTACAAACACCGGCTCGCCCGCCCGGGGCGCGGCGCAGTCCATCGCCGAAAACCCCGGCAACCCGCGGCGAAACGAGGATGCAGGCCGCGGATCATCATGCATCACATGCGCCACCGGCCAACCGCGCGCCCGGAACAGCGCCAACAGATCCGCCGCCACCACTTCCGCCCCCGGAGCGGACCGCGCCGCACCCGCCGCCGTGCGCCGGGCAAACTCCTGTTGCAGATCGATCAGCAGCAGCGCGGTCCGCATCTTCTCTGGTTCCCAAATACCCCCGCCGGAGGCCCCCCGAGGCGGCGGCAAGGCCGCCAACGAGATCAAAAAGCGCGGCGCAGCCGCTCCGTTGGACCAAACCAGATCACACCCCAAGACACCAGCGCATCACCGCCTTCTGCGCATGCAAGCGGTTCTCGGCCTCGTCAAAGATCACCGAATGCGGCCCGTCCATCACGCCGCTGGTCGCCTCGTCATTGCGATGCGCGGGCAGGCAATGCATGAACAGCGCGTCGGGTTTCGCCCGCGCCATCAGATGCTCGTTGACCTGATAGGCGCGCAACTGGTTGTGCCGCCGTTCGCGCGCCGATTCCGGGTCATGCATGCTGACCCAGGTATCGGTGACCACCAGATCGGCATCCGTCACCGCGCGGTCCGGGTTGCGGTCGATGGTGATGGGGCGGCCCTTGGCGGCAGCCCAGTCCAGCCAGACCCGTTCGGGGTCCAGCGTTTCCGGCCCGGTAAAGGTCAGGTCGAACCCGAACTGCCCCGCCGCATGGGCAAAGCTGGCGAACACGTTGTTGCCGTCGCCCGACCACACCACCTTCTTGCCGGCAATGGGGCCGCGATGTTCTTCATAGGTCATCACATCGGCCATGATCTGGCAGGGATGCGTGCGGTTTGTCAGCCCGTTGATGACAGGCACCGTGGCATGTTCCGCCATCTCCAGCAGCGTCGCCTCTTCATAGGTGCGGATCATGATCAGATCGACGTAGCGCGACAGCACGCGGGCGGTGTCGGCGATGGTTTCGCCATGGCCAAGCTGCATCTCCTTGCCCGACAGCACCATCGTCTCGCCGCCCATCTGGCGCACGCCAACGTCAAAGGACACGCGGGTCCGGGTCGAGGGTTTTTCAAAGATCAGCGCCACCATCCGCCCCGTCAGCGGCTGGTCATCGTCCTTCATGCCTTTGGGGCGGTTGTTGCGCGCGGTTTTCATCGCGCGGGCCTCATCGATCATGGCACGCAGATCGGCGGGGTCGGTCAGGTGGATATCAAGAAAGTGCTTCATGTCATTGGTCTTTTGTGGCCGGACAATCTGGGGCTTGCCCCCGGGTCGCCGGGATGTGTCGGACAGGCTACGGCCGGGGTCAGGCCACTTTCGCGGCGGATTCCAGCGCAGTTGCGGCGGCGTCCAGACGCGCCAGCGCCTCGGTCGCCTCGGCCTCGGTCAGGGTCAGGGGCGGCAGCAGGCGCAG
>JBGSJU010000051.1:0-4756 GCA_041741655.1 Rhodobacterales bacterium | reverse complement strand
GTCGCGGCGGTGTTCCCGGTCAAGGCTGCCGACCTGATGCCGGGTGTAACCGGCGCCGCGCTGGGTGCGCGGTTGGCGGCGCTGGAGGCGCACTGGATCGCGTCGGGGTTCACCCTGACCCGCGATGACCTGATTTCCGGGGCGTGACAGGCGGGCCGGATTCGGCTATTCAGCCCTTAGTCATCGGGAGGAATCAACATGGACCTAGGGATCATCTTTACTCTGGCCTGACCGGAGCGATCCCTTTGGGCGTTCCGGAACGGTCGCCCCACCATGTTGTGACACCCTACAGCCAGTCAGGGCCTGCCGATGTTCCGCTTCTTTGAAAACCTTGTCGATCCCTATGCCGGCTATGCCGAGGACGACACGCCATCGCAGCGGCTGTGGCCGTTCCTGCGGCAATACCTGCTGCCGTTTCGCGGTATTTTCCTTGCGGCGATGCTGTTCAAATCCGCCGTGGCTTTCGGCGATGTGGCCATCGTCTGGTATGTGGGCCGGGTGATCGACTATCTGGCGGCGGATACGCCGCAACAAGTCTGGGCCACCCATGGCACCGAAATTCTGATTGTCGCAGCGTTGATCCTGATCCTGCGACCACTGGTGTCAGCGCTTGATGTTGCGCTGTTGCACAATGCGATCATGCCGAATTTCGGCACGATGATCCGCTGGCGCGCGCATCGCCACGTCATGCGCCAGCCGGTCGGCTGGTTCGAAAGCGATTTCGCTGGCCGCATCGCCAACCGCATCATGCAGACCCCACCGGCGGCGGGCGAGGCGGTGTTTCAAGTGCTGGATGCGGTCACCTTCGCGCTGACTACGCTGATCGGGGCTGTCGTGCTGCTGGCGGGTGCGGACCTTCGGTTGTTGATCCCGCTGATGATCTGGATCGCGCTGTATCTCGCGCTGATGCGCTGGACCATTACCCATGCCGCACCCGCTTCCGAGGCGTCGTCCGAGGCGCGGTCGGCGATCACCGGGCGCGTCGTGGACAGTTACACCAACATCCACTCGGTCAAGATGTTCGCCCATCATGACCGCGAGATTGACTATGCCCGCGAGGCGATCGAGAACGCACGGCAGGCGCTGGCGCGCGAGATGCGGATCATCACCAAGATGGACGTGACGCTGACTACGCTGAACGGGTTCCTGATTACCGGGGTGATCGGGCTGGCGTTGTGGCTTTGGTATCACGGGCTGACGAGTGTGGGCGCGGTTGCGGCGGCGTCGGCTTTGGTGCTGCGGCTGAACAACCTGACCTACTGGATCATGTGGGCAACGACGAACCTCGTCCAATCGCTGGGGGTCGTCGCCGAAGGCATGCAGACCATCGCGCAGCCGATTTCCATGACCGATGCGCCAGAGGCAGCGGAATTGGTGGTGACGCGCGGCCAGATCGACCTGATCGGGCTGGAACACCGCTATGGCCGCAACCCCAAGAAAACTGGCGCCGGCGGCCTTGGGCCGGTCACCCTGACAATTCCGGCGGGGCAGAAGGTGGGGCTGGTGGGCCAGTCGGGCGCGGGCAAGACCACGCTGGTCAAGCTGCTGTTGCGATTCTACGATTCGGATGGTGGCGATATCCGCATCGACGGGCAAAGCGTGCGCGATGTGACGCAGGACAGCCTGCGCGGCGCCATCGGCATGGTGCAGCAGGACAGCGCGTTGCTGCACCGATCCGTGCGCGACAACATCCTCTATGGCCGCCCCGACGCGACCGAGGATCAGATGATCGCGGCAGCGCAAAAGGCCGAGGCGCATGCGTTCATCACGGGTCTGCAGGACAGCGAAGGGCGTCGTGGCTATGACGCACAGGTTGGCGAACGCGGCGTAAAGCTTTCGGGTGGGCAGCGGCAGCGGATCGCGCTGGCGCGTGTGATCCTGAAGGACGCGCCGATTCTGGTGCTGGACGAGGCAACCTCGGCGCTCGATTCAGAGGTCGAGGCGGCAATTCAGGACACGTTGGCCACCATGATGGATGGCAAGACGGTGATCGCCATCGCGCACCGCCTGTCCACCATCGCACGGATGGATCGGATCGTGGTGCTGGAAGATGGCCGCGTTGTCGAGGATGGCAGCCATGCCGAATTGCTGGCGCAGGGCGGGCGGTATGCCCGCTATTGGCAGCGGCAATCGGGCGGATTCATCGGATTGCAGGACGCAGCGGAATAGCGCGCTTCACGCGATTGCGAGGGGGCAAGGCTTGGCTTTCCCTGCGTCAGGGTGTTTTCTGCGCCCATGAAAATCACCGCCATCGCCGACCTGATCGAACCGTTCCGCCCTGCCATCGGCGCGCCGCCCGGCAAGCTGTTGCCGTTCATGGTCTGGTGCCTGTCGGGGTCGTGGCTGGGATTGCTCGTCGCCACGGTGCTGTCGGCGGCGGCGGGCGTGCTGGACGTGATCATGGCGTGGTATCTGGGGCTGGTGATCGACGCGGCGGTGGGGTCGCCGCCCGCGCAGGTCTGGGCCGATAATGTGGTGCTGTTCGGCAGCTTTGCGCTGTTTTTGCTGCTGGCGAAACCGGCGATATTCGGCCTGTCGGTGGCGGCGAATGCGATCATCCTGCAACCGGGGCTGATGCCCTTGGCGCTGTCGCGACTGCATCGCTGGACCATGGGCCATGCGGTGACGTTCTTTGACAATGATTTCGCTGGCCGCATCGCGCAGAAACAGATGCAGGCGGCGCGTGCCGTGACCGATGTGGTCAGCGAAACGATCAATACGGTCGCCTTTGCGTTGGCATCCCTGATTGGGTCGGTGCTGTTCCTGTTCATCATCGACATCTGGATCGGGGTCGCGCTGGCGGTCTGGGTTTGTGTCTATATCGCGCTGATCGCCTGGTTCATGCCGCGCATCCAGCGCCGGTCGGCGACACGGGCGGCGGCGCGCGCCACGGTGACGGGCGTGGTGGTGGACACCATTACCAATATCAAGACGGTCAAGCTGTTCGGCCATTCGAGCCACGAAGACCGCGCCGCGATCCGGTCGATGGTCGGCTACCGCGACAGCGCGATTGTGTTCGGCGAATTGTCGGTGTGGTTCCGGTCGCTGTTGATGGTGCTGGCCGGCGTTCTGCCCTTGGTGCTGATCGGGGGCACGATCCAGTTGTGGCAGGCGGGCGCTGCCTCCCCCGGTGACATCGCGGCGGCGGGCGCGCTGTCGATCCGGATCAGCCAGATGACCGGCTGGGTCAGTTTTTCGCTGATGAACATCTATGCCAGCATCGGCGAGGTCGAGGATGGCATGCATACCCTGACCCCGCCTCATGCCTTGCCCGATGCGCCCGACGCCGTGGTGCTGGGGCGGGTCACGGGGGCGCTGCGGTTTGACCATGTCAGTTTTGCCTATGGGCGGCGGCGCGGCGGCATTCAGGACATCACGCTGGACATCGCGCCGGGCGAAAAGATCGGCATCGTCGGCGCCTCGGGGGCCGGGAAATCGACGCTGGTGTCGCTGCTGTTGCGGCTTTACGACACCGAAACCGGACGAGTCATGATCGACGGGCAAGATGTGCGCGGCGTCAGCCAGGAAAGCCTGCGCCAGCAGATTGCCATGGTCACGCAGGAAACCGCGATGTTCAACCGGTCGGCGCGCGACAATATCCTGTATGGCCGCCCCGATGCGACCGAGGCCGAGGTGATCGCCGCCGCCACGGCGGCCGAGGCGCATGAGTTCATTTTGGGGCTGAAGGATCACGCCGGGCGGCCCGGCTATGACGCGCATCTGGGCGAGCGTGGCGTGAAATTGTCGGGGGGGCAGCGGCAGCGCATTGCGCTGGCGCGCGCCATCCTGAAGGACGCGCCGGTGCTGGTGCTGGACGAGGCGACATCGGCGCTGGATTCAGAGGTCGAGGCGGCTATCCAGACCGCGCTGACCCGGGTGATGCAGGGCAAGACAGTGCTGGCGATTGCGCACCGGCTGTCAACGATTGCGCAGATGGACCGCATCATCGTGCTGGATCAGGGTCGCATCGTGGAAACCGGCACGCATGATGACCTGCTGGCGCAGGGCGGATTGTATGCGCGCTATTGGGAACGGCAGTCGGGCGGGTTCCTGCGGCTGGACGCGGCGGCGGAATAGGGTCGGCGAATAGGGGTTGGTCCCTGCCGTAGCGCGGGGTAGTGCCTGCGCATGGAACGCATCGAGACCACAATAGACCGGCTGGGGCATCTGGGTGACGGAATCGCTTCCGGCCCGCTGTTTGCGCCGCTGACCCTGCCCGGCGAACGGGTGTCGGGCGTGCCGGATGGCGCGCGGCTGACCGATCTGCGGATTGTCGCGCCGTCACCGCTGCGGGTTACTGCGCCTTGTGCGCATTACCGCGTCTGTGGCGGTTGCGTGTTGCAACATGCCGACGCGGCTTTTGTGGCGGAATGGAAATCCGATGTGGTGCGTCAGGCGCTGGATGCGCACGGGATCGCGACGGCGTTTCTGCCGGTGCTGACCTCACCCGCGCGGTCACGGCGGCGGGCGACGTTTTCGGCGCGGCGGACGAAAAAGGGCGCGCTGGCCGGGTTTCATGCGCGGGCATCCGACACAGTGATCGAAGTGCCGGATTGCCGGGTGTTGCGCCCCGATCTGGTCGCGTTGCTGCCGCTGGCAGGGGAATTGGCCACGATAGGGTCGTCGCGCAAGGGCGAGTTGTCGGTGCAGGTCACGCTGTCCGACGGCGGGCCGGATGTGGCGGTCACGGGGGGCAAGCCGCTGGACCCGGACTTGCGCATGGCATTGGGCGCGATCTGTGACCGCGACCGGCTGG
>JBGSJU010000050.1:0-2331 GCA_041741655.1 Rhodobacterales bacterium | reverse complement strand
GGCCAGGGTGACATGGGCGGGTCCGGTACGGGCATGGGCATCGGCATGGGCGCGGGGCGCAACGACCCGGATGTCTGACACACCGCTGCCGGATTGCGCGTCGTGGGGCGGGCCGTTATGACCCCCGCAGCAACTCAGGAGGCCAGCATGACCAACGCCGCACTCGAAACCGCCATCGAAGCCGCCTGGGAGGTGCGCGATGCGCTGACCCCCGCCACGAAAGGCGAAGCCCGCGACGCTGTCGAGGCGACATTGGCCGCACTGGGCGCGGGCATGCTGCGGGTGGCGGAGAAGCGTGGACAGGACTGGCACGTCAACCAATGGGCCAAGAAGGCGGTGTTGCTGGGGTTCCGGTTGCAGGACATGGGCCTGCAATCGGGCGGGCCACAGGGGTCATCGTGGTGGGACAAGGTGGACAGCAAGTTTCACGGCTGGGGCGAAAATGAATTCCGCAGCGCCGGCTTTCGCGCCGTGCCCAACTGCATCGTGCGCAAATCGGCGCATATCGCCCGCGGTGTCGTGCTGATGCCGTCCTTCGTGAACCTTGGCGCCTATGTCGACGAAGGCACGATGGTCGATACCTGGGCCACCGTCGGGTCCTGCGCGCAGATCGGCAAGAACGTGCATCTGTCGGGCGGCGTCGGCATCGGCGGTGTGCTGGAACCGATGCAGGCCGGCCCGACGATCATCGAGGACAACTGTTTCATCGGTGCGCGGTCCGAAGTGGTCGAGGGCTGCATCATCCGCGAAGGGTCCGTGCTGGGCATGGGCGTGTTCATCGGCCAATCGACCAAGATTGTGGACCGCGACACCGGCGCGGTGATGTATGGCGAAGTGCCCGCCGGGTCGGTCGTGGTGGCCGGGTCGATGCCGTCGAAGAATGGCATCAACCTGTATTGCGCGGTGATCGTGAAACGGGTGGACGCACAGACGCGGTCCAAGACGTCGATCAACGAGTTGCTGCGGGACTGACGCCGCTTAGCCCGCCTGTTTCATCAGGCGGGCCTTTTCGCGCGACCAGTCGCGTTTGGCTTCGGTTTCGCGCTTGTCATGGGCCTTCTTGCCCTTGGCGATGCCGATCTTCAGCTTCACCATGCCGCGTTCGTTGAAATACAGAGCCAAGGGCACCAGCGTCATGCCCTGCCGCTGGGTTTCCTTCCACAGCCGCGCCAGATCCTTGCGGCTGACCAACAGCTTGCGCTTGCGGCGCTCCTCATGGCCCCAGGTCTTTGCCTGTGCATAGGGGGCGATGTAGCCGTTGATCAACCACAACTCGCCCTGTTCAACCGACGCATAGCTGTCGGTGATGTTGGCCGCCGTGGTGCGCAGCGATTTCACCTCGGACCCTTGCAGGATGATGCCACATTCGATGTCATCCTCGATGGCGTAGTCATACCGCGCGCGGCGGTTTTCCGCGATAAGTTTGGAATTCGGGTCTTTTTTCACCTGGTTCATGACAGATCAGATAAGCATTGCCTGGGCCTGTGTCCATGCGCCCGCGTCAACTGCCGCGATAGGTGGAATAGCCATAGGGCGACAGCAACAGCGGCACATGATAATGCGCCTCGCCATCCGCCAGCCCGAACCGGATCGGCACCTGATCCAGAAACAAGGGGTCCGCCCCCGCCTGCCCGGTGGCGCGCAAGTAATCGCCGGCGTGGAACACCAACTCATAGGTGCCCACATCCATCTGACCCTTGGGCAGGATCGGCGTGTCGGTGCGCCCGTCCGCGTTGGTGACCGCCTCGGCGATCTTGCGATGGCTGTTGCCGCTGACGCGATAGAGCCAGATCACCAGCCCCGCCGCCGGGCAACCTCGCGCGGTATCCAGCACATGCGTGGTCAGGTATCCTTCGGCCATTCCTGCTCTCCTGTCGCTTTGCCACGCGACTGCACCACATTCCGCGCCGCGCCGCAAATGGCCTGCCGGATTAACTTGAAAATCCTGCCCGGCTGCGGGAACAGTCTGTCAGCACTCCCAAAGAGGTCCGCCATGCCCCGCTATCCCCGCGACATGATCGGCTACGGCCCACGCGCACCCAACGCGAACTGGCCCGGCGGTGCCTTTGTCGCGGTGCAATTCGTGTTGAACTACGAAGAAGGTGGGGAAAATTCGATCCTGCACGGCGATGCGGCGTCCGAGGCGTTCCTGTCCGATATCGCGGGCGCGCAGCCTTGGCCGGGGCAGCGGCACTGGAACATGGAATCGATCTATGATTACGGCGCGCGGGCCGGGTTCTGGCGGTTGCACCGGCTGTTCACCGGGGCAGGCGTGCCGGTGACGATCTATGGCGTGGCCAGCGCCCTGGCGCGCAGCCCGGAACAGGTGGC
>JBGSJU010000049.1:0-2648 GCA_041741655.1 Rhodobacterales bacterium | reverse complement strand
AAGCGCCGCGGTCACCACCGGCACATCGGGGTGCGCGGCGGCCATGCGGGCCACGCCTTCGGGCGCCGCCAGCAGGCACAGGAACCGGATCTGACGCGCGCCCGCAGCCTTCAACAGGTCCACCGCGGCGACCGAGGAATTTCCCGTGGCCAGCATCGGGTCCAGCACGATCACCAGCCGTTCATCCAGACTGTCGGGCAGCTTGCAGTAATACTGGATGGGTTTCAGCGTCTCTTCATCGCGGTAAAGGCCCACGTAGCCGACCCGCGCCGATGGCACCAGTTCAAGCACCCCGTCCAGCAACCCGTTGCCCGCCCGCAGGATCGACACCAGCGCCAGTTTCTTGCCCTTCAGCACCGGGGCATCCATCGCCATCATCGGGGTTTCGATGGTCCGCGTGGTCAGTTCCAGATCGCGGGTGATCTCATAGGCCAGCAACTGGCTGATTTCGCGCAACAGCTTGCGGAAATCCGATGTGGACGCGGTCTTGTCGCGCATCAGCGTCAGCTTGTGCTGGATCAGCGGGTGGGTGACGATGGTGAGGGTGGGATGATCGTGCATGGCGGCCTCCGGGGTTGCGGCCATGTGGCGCGGAAACGGGGCGGCGTGCAAGATGGCGCGCGGACCGTCCGGCCCGGAATGCCGGTGTCACGACAGACGTTTTTTCAGCCGGTCCCGGGTCGCGGCATCGCAGAACGCGGCATCAAGGCTGTCGCGGGTGATCGCGGCGAAATCCGAGGCGTCCCAGCCAAAGGCCTGTTCCAGCGCGGAAAATTCCCGCGTCATCGTGGTGTGCCAATAGGGCGGGTCATCGGTGTTGATCGACACCCGCACGCCGCGGTCGCGCAGTTTCTGGATCGGGTGCGATGCCATGTCGGGGAAAATTCCCAGCGTGACGTTGGACATCGGGCAGACCTCCAGCATTACACGGGTTTCCGCCAGCCGATCCAGCAGCGCCAGATCGGTATGGCCGCGTACGCCATGGCCGATGCGTTCGACGCGCAGCGCATCCAGCGTGGCGCGGACCTCGTCGGGGCCCTGCCATTCGGCGGCGTGGCTGGTCAGGCGCAGCCCGGCCTCGCGCGCGCAATCGAAGGACCAGGTGAAATCGGCGGGCGTCAGCACGGTTTCATCCCCCGCCATGCCGAACCCGGTGACAAAATCGCCCGCCGTATCGGCGGCACAGCGTGCAGTCTGGCGGGCCGCATCGTGGCCGAAATGGCGGATGCAGGTGATGATCCCGCGCGCGGTGATGGCGAAATCCCGTTCAGCGGCCGCCGCAGCCTCGGTGATGGCAGCCAGATAATCGCGCCACGCGATCACGTCGCGCCCGCCACAGAAATCGGGCGACAGGAACACCTCGGTATAGATCACGCCCTGTTCGGCGCTGGCCTGCAAGACGGCACGGGTCAGGCGGGCATAGTCATCCGGGGTTTTCAGCACCGAGTTAGCAGCCTCATAGACCCGCAGGAATTGCGCGAAATCAGTCCAGGCATAGTTGCCGTCCGCATCGAAGATGCGCCCAATGTCGATGCGCCGCGCGCGCGCCATGTCGCGGATCAGGCTGGGGGGTGCCGCGCCTTCCAGATGCAGGTGCAGTTCCACCTTGGGGGTGGATTGCCAGAAGGCCGCATCGTCCGGGTCGCGGCCGGGGTCGATCTCGCGGTCACGCGGGTCACGGGCTTTCATGGGAAACTCCGTCACAGGAAACTCTGTCCGGGGCCTAGCGGCCCCAATCCCAGATGCGCGGCAATGCTGGCGCCCACATCGGCGAACTCGACGCGGCCGATGGCGCGCGCGCCAAGGCCTGCCCCCAGCACGGGCACCGTTTCGCGGGTGTGGTCCGTGCCGGGCCATGTCGGATCGTTGCCATGGTCCGCCGTCAGGATCATCAGATCGCCGGGGCGCAGTGCGGCGATGATTGGCGCGATCCCGGTGTCGAACCGTTCCAGCGCGGCGGCATAGCCCATCGGGTCACGACGGTGGCCATACAGGCTGTCGAATTCGACGAAATTGGCGAAGGTCAGGCTGCCATCGCGGGCGTTTTCCACCGCGTGGGCCAGATGCCCCATCAAGGTGCCATCGTCGCCTTTGACCACATCGGGAATGCCCCGCATCGAAAAGATATCGCCGATCTTGCCGATGGCATGCACGTCGCGGCCTGCTGCATGGGCGCGGTCAAGGATCGTCTCGCCCGGCGGCGCGATGGCATAATCGTGCCGGTTGGCGGTGCGGGTGAACGCGCCGGGTGTGCCGGTGAACGGGCGCGCGATCACCCGGCCCACCTTCATCGCATGCAGCATCGGCGCGATGGCGGCGCATAGCGTCAGCAGGCGGTCCAGCCCGAACGCGCCTTCATGCGCGGCAATCTGGAACACGCTGTCAGCCGAGGTGTAGCAGATCGGCCAGCCGGTGCGCAGGTGGTCCGCGCCTAGCCGGTCGATGATTTCGGTCCCGCTGGCATGCGCATTGCCCAGCGTTCCGTCCGTGCCCGCCAGCGCGGCGACCTGCGCCAGCAGATCCGGCGGAAAGGCGGGGGTGGTGTCGGGGAAATAATGCCAGTCCCATGGCACCGGCACGCCGGCCAGTTCCCAATGCCCGGACGGCGTGTCCTTGCCCCGGCTTTGTTCCACGGCAACGCCCCACAG
>JBGSJU010000048.1:0-3839 GCA_041741655.1 Rhodobacterales bacterium | reverse complement strand
CTGGATCATCTGCCGGGGCCCGCCCCGGACCGTGCGCAACGCGCCACCGCCATCGCCGCGCCCTTTGGCCTGCCCGATACGCTGACCGTTGCGGCGATCCAAGAGGCGATGGCCACCCGTGACAACCCCGGCCTCGCGTTTCTGTTTGGCCCCGAAGTGCTGTCCGAACAGCCGTTCAGCGTGACCCTGCCTGCACTGGGCCGGGTTTACGGCATCATCGACCGGCTGATCCTGCGTCCCGGGTCTGTGCTGGCGGTTGATTTCAAGACCAACCGCGCCCTGCCCGCGACCGCTGCCGGCGTCCCGGACGGCCTGTTGCGCCAGATGGGCGCCTATGCCGCCGCGTTGGCCGCGCTTTACCCCGACCACCGCGTGGAAACTGCGCTGTTCTGGACGCGGAGCGGTCAGATCATGCCCTTGGCGCACGATCTGGTGACGGCGTCGTTGCAAAAGGCGGCCTCCCTTGACGCAGGGCGGGCGGACCCATAGCTTTGGCTCAAGTCATATATTCTGGAGATGAGATATGGGTGCCAATACCGTCGCCGTCACCGACGCCACGTTCGAGGCCGAGGTCAAGAATTCCACCGTTCCGGTGGTCGTCGATTTCTGGGCCGAATGGTGCGGCCCCTGCCGCCAGATCGGTCCGGCGCTGGAAGAACTGGCGGCCGAATACGGCGGCGCCGTGAAGATCGCCAAGATCGACGTGGACAACAACCAGCAGGTCGCGGCCCAACTGGGTGTGCGCGGCATCCCCGCGCTGTTCATCTTCAAGGATGGCAAGGTGGTGTCGAACCGCGCAGGCGCGGCGCCCAAAGCATCGTTGAAAAGCTGGATCGACGGCGCGATCTGAACTGAAGCCAAATCCAAAAAAGGGCGCTGTCCGCAGCGCCCTTTTTCATGTGATCCAGCCACCCCGCCGCAGCGCCATGATGATCTTTGCCTCGGCCTCGGGGCGGCCCGCATTGATGCTCATTTCTTGCCAGAACCACCACAGGTAGCCGTCGTAATCCGGCGCGTGGTCGCGAGCGGCGCGCAGGGTATCCGCCAGATTTCGACCCGGTTTCAGCGCGATATGATGGAAATCCGCGCCCGCGAACAATACGGCGGGCTTGCCAAAGAAGTAGCCGTTGAAAGCCGCGCCGGAATTTTCCGTCACCACCACATCGCAGGCCGCCAGCAATTCCACCATCCGGCCCAAGGTGACTTCCAGCCGGGGATGCGCGGCTTCCAATGCCGCCAGCGCCGCCAGTTCGTCAGGTCCATAGCTCTCCTTGGGGTGCAACGCGGCGACCACCGGACGCGGATCGGCAGCCAAAACAGCGCGCAGCATGTCGATGGGGGCAGCGGATTGGAAACTGCGATGGTCCAGCAGTCGGCCCTGCAAGGGCACATAGATGAACCCGTCGCGACGGGGGGCCAGCGCCGCCGCCCCGAACAACCGCTCGCGCCAATAGCGGGCAAACCGCGCCGCCTCGCGCCGGTCGATACGTTGCCCGTCAAACGGCGCCTGCGCCACGTGCCAGCGCCAGCGTTCAGCGGTGGGCTCGATGCCCCAGAACGGATAGTGATAGACCCGCCGGAACGTCAGTCCGCCGGGCGCCCAGGGTTGTTCCATGTGAAACATCGCGCGCCCGGCGTGCGGATCGAACGCGGCGCGTTCCGCAGGGCCGTTGCCATGATAGACGGCTTCCATGCCGGCTTGCCGCGCCACATCGGCAATCCGCGCGATGAAATTATGCGCACCGGCCCGCGCGCTGTCGAGCAGGGTGGGTTCCAGATAGAAATGCAGCGTCTGGCCCATGATCCCCGCCTGTTGCGCGCGCGCTGTGTCCGGCCCATATAACCCGTCACACAGGGAGCGCGACATGGCAGATACATTCCCCGGCTGGCACGGCACCACCATCATCGGCATCCGCAAGGGTGGCCGCGTCGTCATTGCCGGCGATGGTCAGGTCAGCCTTGGCGCCACGGTGATCAAGGGCACAGCGCGCAAGGTGCGGCGGCTTTCGCCCGGCGGGCATGACGTGGTGGCGGGCTTTGCCGGATCGACGGCGGATGCCTTTACCCTGCTGGAGCGGCTGGAAAAGAAACTGGAGGCCGCACCGGGACAACTGGCCCGCGCCGCCGTCGAACTGGCCAAGGATTGGCGCACCGACAAGTACTTGCAAAAGCTGGAAGCGATGTTGATCGTCACCGATGGCGCGGCGCTGTATGTGATCACCGGGGCGGGCGATGTGCTGGAACCCGAACATGACGTGGCCGCCATCGGGTCGGGCGGCATGTTCGCGCTGGCCGCCGCGCGGGCGCTGATGGACACGGATCTGGACGCCGAAACCATTGCCCGTCGCGCCATGGCGATCGCGGCGGAGATTTGCGTCTATACGAATGGCAATCTGACGGTGGAAAGCATCACCCCATGACCGACCTGACCCCGCGCGAGATCGTCTCCGAGCTTGACCGCCACATCATCGGGCAGCAGGACGCCAAGCGCGCCGTCGCCGTCGCGTTGCGCAACCGCTGGCGGCGCAAGCAGCTGCCGCCGGACCTGCGCGAAGAGGTGTATCCAAAGAACATCCTGATGATCGGCCCAACGGGTGTGGGCAAGACCGAGATCAGCCGCCGTCTGGCCAAACTCGCGCGCGCGCCCTTCCTGAAGGTCGAGGCGACCAAGTTCACCGAAGTTGGCTACGTTGGCCGCGATGTGGACAGCATCATCCGCGACTTGATGGATGCCGCCATCGCCACGGTCCGCGACCAGATGCGCGAGAACGTGCAGGCCCGCGCGCGGGAGGCCGCCGAGACCCGCGTGATCGAGGCCTTGGCTGGCGACGGCGCGCGCGACCAGACCCGAGAGATGTTCCGCCGCAAACTGCGGGCGGGCGAACTGGACCAGACCATGATCGAGATCGAGGTGACGGACAGTGCTCCACCGATGCTGGGGCTGCCGGGGCAGGACATGCAGATGCAGGGCTTGCAGGACCTGTTCAAAGCCTTCGGCGGACGGCGCACGCGGCGGCGGATGACGGTCGCCGACAGCCACGCCGTGCTGTTGGCCGAGGAAGCCGACAAGTTGCTGGATGACGAGGCGGTCAAGGTTGCTGCGCTGGACGCCGTGCAGGAAAACGGCATCGTGTTCATCGACGAGATCGACAAGGTCTGCGCGCGGGCGGAAACCCGTGGCGCGGATGTGTCGCGCGAGGGCGTGCAGCGCGACCTTTTGCCACTGATCGAAGGCACCACGGTCAGCACGAAATACGGCCCGGTGAAAACCGACCATATCCTGTTCATCGCGTCCGGCGCATTCCACATCGCGAAACCGTCGGACCTGTTGCCGGAATTGCAGGGCCGCCTGCCGATCCGGGTGGAACTGCAGCCGCTGACCGAAAGCGATTTCATCCGCATCCTGACCGACACCGACAATGCGCTGACGTTGCAATATGCGGCTCTGCTGGGCACGGAACAGGTGCAGGTGACCTTTACCGCGGATGGGATCGCCGCGCTGGCCCGCATCGCGGCCGAGGTGAACCGCAGCGTGGAAAACATTGGCGCGCGCCGGCTTTACACCGTGATGGAACGGGTGTTCGAGGAATTGTCCTTTGCCGCCCCCGACCGCGCCGGGCAGGCGGTGACGGTGGATGCCGCCTTCGTCGAGGCAAACCTTGGCGCCTTGTCGCGTTCGGTCGATCTCAGCCGTTACGTGCTCTAGCCGCGACGCGCGCGGCGCGCTACTCCTGTCCGCAGGTCCGGGGGGCAGGCGATGCTGCGACGTTGTGTATTGTTGCTGGCGCTGGCGCTGTCCGCCTGCGCGGATCGCGGTGCGACGGTGCTGGTGCCCGATG
>JBGSJU010000047.1:0-2307 GCA_041741655.1 Rhodobacterales bacterium | reverse complement strand
GCCTTTTCGTCGCCGGGGTCGGTCGGTGGCAGGGCCGCCAACCGCGCCGCCAGTGCGACTCCAACGGCGTCCAAGCGATTTGCAGGCACGATCAGGCGCCGCATCGCGGTGCATTTCTGTCCCGCCTTGGTAGTGATTTCCTGCGCGGCTTCCTTCAGGAACAGGTCCCATTCCGGGCTGTCTGGCTCCGCGTCCGGACCAAGGATCGCGGCATTCAGGCTGTCCTGTTCGGCCATGAAGCGGGTGGAATGGCGCAGCAGATTGGCGTTTGCGCGCAGCCGCAGCGCCGTGTCCGCCGATCCGGTAAAGCTGACCACATCCTGCGGTCCCAACCGGTCCAGCATATCGCCGACCGGCCCCATGACCAGTTGCACCGCACCGTCGGGCAACACCCCCGCCTCCAGCATCAGGGCATAGCAGGCATGGGTCAGATAGCAGGTCTGCGTCGCGGGTTTGATGATCGCGGGCACACCGGCCAGCAGGGTGGGCGCCAGTTTCTCCAGCATGCCCCAGACCGGAAAGTTGAAGGCATTGATGTGCACCGCCACGCCTTGCAACGACGTGGCTATATGTTGACCAATGAAGGCGCCGCTGCGCCCCATCTGTTCGGATTCGCCGTCAATCCATACGCAACCGTCTGGCAATTCGCGCCGACCCTTGCTGGCATAGGTGGCCAGCGTGCCGATGCCGCCGTCGATATCCACCCGCCCATCGCGCTGGGTGGCCCCGGTCAGCGGGTTGATCGCGAACAGCCGCGCCTTGTTCGCCTCCAGATACCCCGCCAGCGCCTTCAGCATCCGAGCGCGGTCATGGAACCCGATGGCGCGCAGAGCCGGCCCTCCGACCTGCCGCGCATGGTCCAGCGCCGCCTGCACGTCCCAGCCGCCGGTGATCACCTGCGCGACCGGCTGCCCCTTCACCGGGCCGATGATCGGCGTATCCACGCCACCCGACACCCAACGTCCGGCGATATGACTGGTAGCATGCAGCATGTGGTCCTCCCTGTCTTCCTGCGGCAGACCATGGCGCAGCACCGGGCGCATTGCAACACTCTTGACCGTTCGGTCGGTTTTGTGCTGGATGGCAGCCAAGGTTCCTTGGGAGGGGGCCGCGAGGGAGATCGACCATGACACCAGAGGAACGGGCGCGCCGTTCGGCGGCGGCGATGTGGGTGGGGGACCATGCGTCGCAGGCGCTTGGCATGACCCTGACCAACATCGGCCCGGGGACCGCCACACTGACCATGCGGGTGCGTCCGGACCAATTGAACGGGCATGGCATCTGCCATGGTGGCTATATCTTCACGCTGGCCGATACCGCTTTTGCCTATGCCTGCAACAGCTACAATCAGTTGGTGGTGGCGCAGGAAAACACCATCACCTTCCTGTCACCGGGGCGCGATGGTGAATTGCTGACGGCGGTCGCGCAGGAACAGCATCTGGCAGGTCGGTCGGGCGTCTATGACGCGGTGGTGACGGGCGGCGATGGCCGCAAGGTGGCGTTGTTTCGTGGCCTGTCGCGCAGCGTCAAGGGCCAGCATTTCACGGAGGAAACCGCATGAGAGACGCCTATATCTGCGAGGGTCTTCGCACCCCCATCGGACGATACGCCGGCGCATTGTCAGGCGTGCGGCCGGACGATCTGTTGGCAGGCGTGATGCGCGCGCTGGTCGCCGGGCGCGATTTGCGGATCGACGAATGCCTGATCGGCTGCGCCAATCAGGCCGGCGAGGATAACCGCAACGTCGCCCGGATGGCCGTACTGCTGGCGGGCTTGGGCGACCATGTGCCGGGCGCCACCATCAACCGGCTGTGCGGGTCGGGGCTGGATGCCGTCGGGCAGGCCGCACGGGTGGTGAAAACCGGCGAAGCGGAATTGGTGCTGGCGGGCGGCGTCGAATCGATGTCACGCGCGCCCTTCGTGATGGGCAAGGCGGAGACCGCGTTTTCCCGCGCGGCCGAGATTTACGACACCACGATCGGCTGGCGGTTCGTCAACAACGCGATGCACAAGGCCTATGGCACCGATTCCATGCCGGAAACGGCGGAAAACGTTGCCGACCAGTTCGGCATCAGCCGCGCGGATCAGGATGCCTTTGCGTTGCGGTCGCAATCGCGCGCCACGGCGGCCATCGCATCCGGCCGCTTTGCCCGCGAAATAGCGCCGGTCACGATCCCGCAGCGCAAGGGCGACGCCATCGTGGTCGATACCGACGAACATCCGCGTGCCACCACGCTGGACAAACTCGCCGCCCTGCCGACCCCGGTCCGCGACGGCGGCAGCGTGACCGCCGGAAATGCGTCCGGC
>JBGSJU010000046.1:0-1788 GCA_041741655.1 Rhodobacterales bacterium | reverse complement strand
GCGGACGCGCTGCGTCTGGCGGACGGTGGCCGGGTGCAGCGCGCAGTGCGGGTGCGCCTGATGGATGGCGCGCCGTTTTCGCATCTGACGACGCATGTCCCCGAGGATATCGCGCAGAATTTTTCCGAAACCGATCTGGCCGCGACACCGCTGTTCAAACTGCTGGAACGCGCGGGCGTGCAGGTGGACCATGCCAGCCAGTCGATTTCCGCCAGCCTGGCCACCCCGGACGTGGCCGAGGCGTTGGAGGTCGCGGTGGGGGCGGCGCTGATTTCGTTGACGCGGGTGGTGTTCGATGCCACGGGGCGCGGGGTGGAACATCTGGCGGCGCTGTATCGTCCCGACCGGTTCCGGCTGGACATGATGCTGAACCGGGTGGGCAAGACCGGCGCCCGGCAATGGGAACCGGTGCTGGTGCCGATCACGGATCCCGTTGCGGGCGCAGCGGAATGAAGGCGCTGTTCGACAAGCTGTGGGATGACCATGTCATCCTGACCCGCGCGGACGGCACGGCGTTGTTGTGGGTGGATCGGCATTATGTGCATGAAGGGTCGCACCACGGCTTTCGTGCTTTGGGCGCGCGGGGCATGACGGTGGCGCAACCGGCGCTGACCGTGGGTGTGGCGGATCACTATGTGCCAACGCGGGGGGCTGTGACCGACCCCGACATCGCCCGCATGGTGCAGACGTTGCAGGACAATACCGCGGCGCAAGGGATCCGCCTGTTCGGATTGGGCAGTCCCGGTCAGGGCATCGTGCATGTGGTGGGGCCGGAACAGGGGCTGACCCTGCCCGGCATGCTGGTGGTCTGCGGCGACAGCCATACGTCAACGCATGGTGCGCTGGGGGCTTACGGATTTGGCATCGGCGCGACCGAAGTGGCGCATGTGCTGGCAACGCAGACGATCTGGCAAAAGAAACCGGCACGGATGCGGATCACCTTTACCGGACAAGCGGGCCCCGGTGTGGGGGCCAAGGATATGGCACTGGCGTGGATCGCGCAGCTGGGCGCGGATGGCGCACGCGGCCATGCGGTGGAATATGCCGGGCCTGCGGTGCGCGCGCTGCCGGTGGCGGGGCGGCTGACGCTGTGCAACCTTTCGATCGAAGGGGGCGCGCGTTGCGGCATGGTCGCGCCAGACGAAACCACGTTCGACTGGCTGCGCGGGCGGCCTTTCGTGCCCACAGATTTCGACGCGGCCTGCGCGGTCTGGGCTGGCCTGGTGTCAGACCCGGAGGCGAAATTCGACCGCGAGGTGACGCTCGACATGGCCGAGGTCGCCCCCATCGTCACATGGGGCACCAGCCCGGAGGATGCGCTGCCGATCACCGCCACTATCCCGGACCCGGCGCGGGCTACGGACCCCGCACAGGCCGCGCGCATCGCCGCCGCGCTGGATTACATGGGGCTGGTCGCTGGTCGTCCGCTGGACAGCGTGGCGGTGGATCAGGTCTTCATCGGCTCTTGCACCAATGCCCGGATCGAGGATCTGCGCGCAACCGCCGCCGTACTGGCCGGGCGTCGCGCGCGGGTGCCGGGCATGGTCTCGCCGGGATCGTCGCTGGTGAAACGCCAAGCCGAAGCCGAGGGGCTGGACCGCATCTTTACCGACGCCGGGCTGGACTGGGTCGGATCGGGCTGTTCGATGTGCGTCGGCATGAACGGCGATCTGGTGGCGCCCGGCAAACGCTGCGCATCGTCCACCAACCGCAATTTCCGTGGCCGACAGGGGCCGGGGGCGCGCACGCATCTGATGTCGCCCGCCATGGTCGCCGCCGCCGCCGTCA
>JBGSJU010000045.1:0-4636 GCA_041741655.1 Rhodobacterales bacterium | reverse complement strand
GCCAGATCGGACCAGACCACCAGCCGCCGCGCCGCCGCCACATCGGCAACATGGGCGATCAGGGGGTTGAACCGGGGCCGGTCCTTGGCCGCGAAAATCCGTGCCACCGCCCGGTCATCCGTCGCGTCGCCGCCCAGCCCATAGACCGTTTCGGTCGGAAAGGCGACCAGATCGCCTGCGCGTAAAAGCGCGCTGGCGCGGGCGATGCCCGGCGCGTCGGCGGTCAGGGACTGGGTGATCTGCGGCATGAGGCACTGACGCGGCGTTTTGGTTGATCGGACAGGGGTCGCCTGTGTAACGCTCATCGCATAGTCGCGCGCGCCCTGCTTGCCAAGCGCCGCGCATCAGGGAGTTGTCCATGGCCTATCGCGCCCCCGTCGCCGAGTTCCGTTTTCTGCTGGATCATGTCGTGGGGTTCGACCGCGTCGCCGCGACCGACCGGTTCGCGGATGCCACGCCGGACACGGTGGACGCGATCCTGACCGAGGTGGGCAAGCTGTGCGAGGATGTGCTGGCGCCGCTGAACCGCGGCGGTGATCTGCATGGTGCGCAGTTGGAAAACGGCGTGGTGCGGACCAGCCCGGGCTTTGCCGACGCGTTCCGCACGCTGGCCGAAGGGGGCTGGCTGGGCTTGTCGGCGGACCCCGCGTATGGCGGCATGGGGTTGCCGCAGGTGTTGACGGTGGCGTTCAACGACATGGTGGCGGGGTCGTGCATGGCGTTGGGGCTGAACCCGCTGTTGACCCAAGGCCAGATCGAGGCGCTGTCGCATCATGCTGACGCGGACATGCGCGCGCTGTATATTCCCAAACTGGTCAGCGGCGAATGGACCGGCACCATGAACCTGACCGAACCGCAGGCCGGGTCCGATGTGGGCGCGTTGAAAACCCGTGCCGAACCGCATGGCGATGGCACTTATGCCATCACCGGGCAAAAGATCTACATCACTTGGGGTGATCATGATTTCGGCGGCAATGTCTGCCATCTGGTGCTGGCGCGTCTGCCTGGTGCCGCGGGCGGCACCAAGGGCATTTCGCTGTTCATGGTGCCGAAGTACCTGCCGAATCCGGACGGAACGCTGGGTGCGGCCAACAGCCTCAAGGTGGTCAGTCTGGAACACAAGCTGGGCATCCACGGCAGCCCGACCTGCGTGATGCAGTATGACGGAGCGCGCGGATGGCTGGTGGGGGCGGAACACAAGGGCATGGCGGCGATGTTCACCATGATGAACAACGCGCGCGTATCGGTGGGTGTGCAGGGTGTCGGTGTGGCCGAGGCCGCGACGCAGCATGCGCTGGCCTATGCCCGCGACCGCGACCAGATGGGCCCGATCATCCAGCATGCGGATGTGCGCCGGATGCTGATGACGATGAAGGCCGAGACGTTTGCCGCGCGCGCCATCGCACTGGCCTGCACCGTGGCGATCGACATGGCAACCGCAACCGGCGCCCCGGAATGGGACGCGCGGGCGGCGCTGCTGACGCCGATCGCCAAGGCGTTCGGGTCGGAAACCGGGATCCGGGTGGCGGAAACCGGTGTGCAGGTGTTCGGCGGCATGGGGTTCGTCGAGGATACCGGGGCGGCCCAGTTCAGCCGCGATGTGCGCATCACCGCGATCTACGAAGGCACCAACGGGATTCAGGCGATGGATCTGGTGGGGCGCAAGATGATGGATGGCGGTGAGGCCGCGTTCCGCCTGTTGGATGAGGTCGAGGCTGCATCGGAAACCGCCCGCGCCCATATGCCGGATCTGGCCACCGCGGTCTGGGAGGCAACGGAATCGCTGCGCGAAGGCGTCGAATGGATGCTGGCGCAATCCGACATGAACATGCGCTTTGCCGGGTCGGTGCCGTTCCTGATGGCCTTTGCCCGCGTGCTCGGCGCACATTACCACCTGACCGCGGCGGTTGCCGAAGGCGGGGCCGGTCCGCGCACCGCGCTGGCGCGGTTCTATATCCTGCGGCTGCTGCCGGAACATGCGGGTCTGCTGGATCATGCCAAGATCGGCGCGGATGACCTGTTCGCGCTGTCGCCCGACGATCTGGCGGCGTGATGGACGGCGAAACGGATCGGTCGTCGGACCCGATCCGATATCCATGGGACACCCCGCCCGACACTGGCGCCGCGATCGAGGTGGCCCCCGGCATCCTGTGGCTGCGCCTGCCGCTGCCGATGACGCTGGACCATGTGAATATCTACGCGCTGGACGACGGCGACCACTGGACGCTGGTGGATTGCGGCATCCACAGCCGCAAGACCATGGCGATCTGGGCCGGGTTGCTGGCCGGTCCGTTGCAGGGCAAGCCGGTCGGCCGCATCCTTTTGACGCATCACCACCCCGACCACGTCGGCGCCGCCGGGTGGTTCATGGCGCAGGGCGCGGAATTATGGACGTCCCGCACCGCATGGACGCTGGCGCGGATGCTGATCCTCGACGTGGAAACCGAACCCAGCGATGCGGCGAAAGCCTATTGGCGCGCGGCGGGGATGGATGCGGGCATCTACGAAAAGCGCCTGACGGAGCGCCCGTTCAACTTTGCCGACATGTCGCATCCCTTGCCGGTGGGGTATCGGCGGTTGCAGCAGGGCGATGTGATCACGGCGGCGGGCCGGACATGGGATGTGCATGTCGGCCACGGCCATGCGCCCGAACATCTGGTGTTTTTCAGTCGCGACGACGCGCTGGTGCTGGCCGGCGATCAGATCCTGCCGTCGATCTCGCCCAATATCGGCGTGCATCCGTCCGAACCGCTGGCCGATCCGCTGGCCGAATGGCTGGAAAGCTGCGCGCGGTTCGCGGGCCTGGTGACGGATGACCATCTTGTGCTGGGCGGGCACAAGTTGCCGTTCACCGGCGCGCCGGTGCGGATGCGACAGTTGATCGACAATCACACCGGGGCCTTGAACCGGCTGCTGCGGCATCTGGAAACGCCGCGCATGGCGGCCGAATGTTTCCCGCCGCTGTTCAAGCGCAGAATCGATGCGGGCAGTTATGGTCTGGCGCTGGTCGAGACGGTGGCGCATCTGAACCACCTGTTGCATCAGGGCCGTGTCACGCGCGCCATGGGGCCGGACGGCGCATGGACCTGGCGCGCGGTGCCGGAAAGCGACGTGCAGATCGGCGCGTGACACGAAGACCGGAATCGGCTAGCCACAAAACCGAAACGCATCCCTCTGCACAGCAAAAGGAAATGGACATGGCGCAGTACAAGCATGGGTCGATGAACACGCAGACACAGGAAAAGACCTTTGCCGGTTTCATCGGGATCGTCACCAAGGCCGTGATTGTTGTCATCGTGCTGTTGGTCTTTACGGCTATTGTCAATGGCTGAGCCCGTTTTGGGCCAAGACACCCAGTCACGGCCCGTTTTGCGGGCCGATTTCATGCCATGATGCCGGCCAGACAAATGCCAGTCCCCGGCCAGACCCCGCAAGGAGACGCGATGCGCCGCCTGTTACTCGCCCTTGGTTTGCTGCTGGCCGTGGCCGGTTGCACCAACGATGCGCCAAAGGTGCCCGACAGCGGCCCGGACCGCATTGCCCGCGCGGTTTATCGCCATGACGGGCCGCCGGAACTGACGCTGCTGACGATGATCGGCAACGAAACCGAGTCGGGCGCGCATTCGGCCATGGTGGTCAACGGCTCGCAGCGCGTCCTGTGGGACCCGGCCGGATCGTTCCGCAACGAACGCATCGTCGAACGCGGCGACGTGGTGTTCGGCGCGACCCCGCAACTGGTGGACACGTTCACCCGGTTCCATGCGCGCAAGACCCATCACGTCGTGGTGCAGACCTTGCCGGTCTCCGCCGAAGTCGCCGAGGCGGTGCTGCAACGCATGCTGGTGGCCGGCAACCAGTTGGCCGCGAACTGCACGCGGTCCACCGCCCGCATCCTGTCCGATGTGCCGCAGTTTTCGCAGATCCGCGAAACCTACTTCCCGGTCAAGCTGATGCAACAATGGTCGGAAATCCCGGGGGTCACCACGCGGCGTTTTTATGAAACCGATGACCCCGACCGGTTCAAGGCGCTGGCGGCGCTGGTGCCATCACTGGAAAGCTTCGATTGACGCCAAACGCGGATCTTAGCCGAACATCCCCGACACCCGCCCCAACAGCATGAAGGCGCGCGCGGTGCGGGTGTTGGCCAGATCGCTGATGTCGCTGTCGCTGGCGTCGGTCACGAATTCCGCGAACACCCGGTCGAACCGGCGCAGGAAATGATGCGCGGCATCGCGAAAGATCGGGTCCTGTTTCATCCGCCCGGCGGATAGCGCCAGCGATGACCGGTCGCGGATCCCTCCCAGTGCCGATACCGCCCGCCCGCGTTCGCCCGCCGCAAACCGCCTCCAGATCTCGGGCCGCGCCAGATCGGGGCGCAGGTCGTCCATGTAGATGCCTTCCTGGGAGAGCAGGGTCAGAACGTCCTGGGCGGCACGGATCAGCTTGGCAACCGTGCGGTCCTCAAGCGCGAGACGCAGGGCGCGGAAGCCCTCTTTGTCATCGGGATTTTCAGGGAATTGCAAGGCGCGGATGAAATCGGCGACCGACAGCGGAGGGCGCAGGTCTTCGGCGGGTGTACCCAGCGCGAGGCCGGGCTGTTCGGCGGCCATATCTGGTCGCGGGGCGGCGAGGGCCG
>JBGSJU010000044.1:0-7080 GCA_041741655.1 Rhodobacterales bacterium | reverse complement strand
ATCCGGCACCACCACCTCGATGCGCTCGGCCTCGTCATCCAGCACCACCTTGGACACTTCAGCAGGTTGCAGCGCGTTCACAAGGAAGGTCGGCATGTCCTGATTCCACGGAATGATGTCGATCTTTTCGCCCTGCAATTCGTTCACCACGGCCTGCACACGGCTGCCGCGCATGCCGACGCAGGCGCCGACGGGGTCGATCGAATTGTCGTAGGAAATCACCGCGATCTTGGCGCGCGACCCCGGGTCGCGGGCGACGGCCTTGATCTCGATGACGCCATCGTAAATCTCGGGCACTTCCATCTTGAACAGCGCCGCCATGAATTCGGGCGCGGTGCGCGACAGGAAAATCTGCGGGCCGCGCGGTTCGCGCCGCACGTCCTTCACATAGGCGCGGATGCGGTCGCCCAGTTTGTGCGATTCGCGGCCGATCTTTTCGTTGCGCCGCAAGATCGCCTCGCCCACGCCCTGGATTTCCACCATGACGTTGCCGAACTCCTCGCGCTTGACCACGCCGTTGACGATGGTGCCGATGCGGTCCTTGAACTGTTCGTATTGCCGGTCACGTTCCGCTTCGCGCACCTTTTGCAGGATCACCTGCTTGGCGGATTGCGCGGCGATGCGGCCCAGATCGACAGGCGGCACTTCCTCGATCACCAGATCGCCCACTTTGGGGTCGGCCAGATAGGTCTTGGCCTGCGCCACGGTCAGTTGCGCCTGATAATTCTCGACCGCGTCATCCTCGACCACGGTGCGCACGCGGGTAAACGTCGCGCGGCCCGTCTTGCGGTCGATCTTGACCCGGATGTCCATTTCCGCGCCGTAACGCGACTTGGCAGCGCGGGCGAGCGATTCTTCCATCGCCTCGACGACCAGACCGGGGTCGATCATCTTTTCGCGGGCCACCGCCTCGGCGGTCTGCAACAGTTCAAGCTGGTTTGCGGATGTGATGGCCATGGGTCAGTCCTCCTCGGAACCGTCAGTTGTTTGGTCTGGGGTTTCGGTTTCAATCGTGTCGAATTGCGTCTCGTCCAGATCGGCGACGCCGGCGGCCTTTTTCTGCCGCAGCATTTCGGTGATCAATTCATCGGTCAGCACCAGTTTGGCATCCGACAGCCAGTCGAATTTCAGCCCGACCGTGCCTTCCTCGATGTTGATCAGAACCTCGTCGCCTTCGACGCCGGCCAGCACGCCCTTGAACCGGCGGCGCCCGTCGATCAACTCGTCGGTCTCGATCCGCGCCTCATAGCCTTCGAAGGTCTCGAAATCCTTCAGCCGGGTCAGCGGACGGTCGATGCCCGGGCTGGACACTTCCAGCATATAGGGGTCGGCCAGCGGGTCCTGCACATCCAGCACGGCGGACACGGCCGTGGAAATTTCGCCGCAATCATCGACCGTGATCCCGCCCTCGGGCCGGTCGGCCATGATCTGCAAGGTCTTGACCTGCCCGCCCATCAGCCGCACACGCACCAGTTCGAACCCCATGTCCGTCAGGACGGGGCCCACGATATCGGCCATGCGGCGATCCATGGCGGCCTTGGCGATCAGGTTGTTCATCGTTGGGTCCGGTTCGATTAAGCACAAAAAAACGGGCGCGCGGCCCGTTTCAGGTTCCGTGGGCACCGGGTGTGGACCCCGACGCGCCGCTGTTGGATGTCACATAGGCGCATTGCGCCCCGGATGCAAGCGGATCACAGCCGTTCCGCCACCACGAACACCGCCGCGCGCGGTTTCGGGTGCCAGACGCGGGTAATGCGGAACCCGGCGGCGGTGATTTCCGCCAGCAACTGCTTTTGCTGCAAGATGCGCAGCGCCGGAAACACGCCCAGCGCGCGCCCCGCCAGAACGATGGGCAACAGGGGCAAAAACCCTTCGGCGAAACAGAACGAGGATGAGACGAACACGCCCCCCGGTTTCAGCAGCCCGTGCAACTGCCGCAAGGTGGCGGGCCGATCGGGCAGCAGATGCAGCAGGCTCATCGCCAAGGCCATGTCATAGCCGGGGGTCAGGCGGGCATCTTCCAGCGCGGTCTGCTGAAACGCGATGTTGGTCACGCCGGCCTCTGCCGCCCGCCCCCGCGCGATGCGGATCATTTCGCCCGAAATATCCAACGCATCGATGTGCCCGGCATGGGGTGCCAGCCGCACCGCGGTCGTTCCGGTGCCCGCGCCAATTTCCAGAACGCGCGATGTGGGGGTCAACAACGCCACGATCTCGGCGATCTTGGCCTCATAGGCATCGGGGTCGCGCATCGGCTGCGCGGCATACCGATCTGCCCATTTGTCCCAGAACCGTGCCGCGTCGCGCATGATCGTTCTCCTTTGCGCCGGACTACGCCCGGACACGCAGCAGGGGAACGGGTCAGTTTGTCCCGGTCACTGCTGATCCTGCGCCAGCCGGTCCATGATCCGCACCAGTTCCGCGCTGATCCCGGGTTCCGACAGCGCGTGACCGGCATTGCGGATCATGTGCAATTCGGCGTTCGGCCAGCGCGCGGCCAGTTTCCATGCCGCTTCGGGCGGGCAGATCATGTCATACCGGCCTTGCACGATATGGCCGGGCAGATGCGCGATGCGGTCCATATGCGCCATGATCTGGCCGTCGAAGTCCAGAAAGGCGGCATGGCGGAAATAGTGGTTTTCCAGCCGGGCAAAAGCGCGCGAATAATCGCCCGGCCCTTCACCGCTTTGGCCATCCGCCTGCATTGACGCAAGCGCGTTTTCCCAGGCCGACCAGGCCTTGGCAAACCGCGTCTCGGTCGGGATGTCGCCGCAGAACAACCGCCGGCCATAAGCCCCGATCAAGTCGCCGCGTTCATCTTCGGGGATGATATCCGCGAACCGCGCCCATGTTTCCGGCCAGAATTTGCCCGCGCCGCCACCATAGAACCACGCCAGTTCCACCTGCGTCGCCAGAAACACCCCGCGCAGCACCAGACGCGCCACCCGGTCCGGATGCGCCTGCGCATAGACCAGCGCCAGCGTCGCCCCCCAACTGCCGCCGAACAGCGTCCAGCTGTCGATGTCAAGCAGGCTGCGGATGGTTTCGATATCGCGCACCAGATGCCACGTGGTGTTGTCTGTTACGCTGGCATGCGGGCGCGACCGGCCACAGCCACGCTGATCGAACAGGATCACGCGATAATGGCGCGGATCGAAATAGCGTCGCATCGCCGGGCTGCACCCGCCGCCCGGCCCGCCATGCAGCACGACAACCGGCTGACCATGCGGGTTGCCGGACTGTTCCATATAGACCATGTGCCCATCACCCACATCGACCATGCGCTGATCAAACGGGTCGATCTGCGGATGCAGGTATTGGGCTGCGCTTTTTTGGCTCAGGACCTTGTCCATCGGCATCCTGCATATAGGGTTCACGATAAAAGATAGGGAAGGAACCCGGAATGCAAGCCAGCACAGGCACCGTCGATCCCGCCGAGGTCGCCAAGTTCGAGGCGATGGCCGCCGAATGGTGGGATCCGACCGGCAAATTCAAACCGCTGCACATGATGAATCCGGTGCGGCTGGACTATATCACGCGCCAGATCGCCGGCGAATTCGGTCGCGACCTGACCGGACCCGGGCCTTTTGCCGGGCTGCGGATACTTGATATCGGCTGTGGCGGCGGGTTGCTGTCGGAACCGATGGCGCGGCTGGGGGCCACGGTCGTCGGCGCCGATGCCGCGCCGCGCAACATTCCTGTGGCGCGCATCCATGCCGAACAGGCGGGCCTGACCATCGACTATCGCCACACCACTGCCGAGGCGCTGGCGGCCGCCGGCGAACAGTTCGATGTCGTGCTGAACATGGAGGTGGTGGAACATGTGGCCGATCCGCTGGCCTATCTGACTGCCTGCCGGCAGTTGTTGAAACCCGGCGGTCTGCACCTGTGTTCGACGATCAATCGCAACGCCAAATCCTACATGATGGCGGTCATCGGCGCGGAACATGTCATGCGCTGGCTGCCCAAAGGCACGCATGACTGGGCGAAATTCATTACTCCGGACGAACTCTTTGACCTGATGCGCCGCGCCGGATTGGACCCGGTGGACCGCAAGGGATACGTGTTCAATCCGGTGGCGTGGTCATGGTCGTTATCCGACCGCGACCTGAGCGTGAATTACGTAACGGCAGCGATCTATCGCGGCTGAACCGCGTCACCATGGCGCGGCTGATCCGCGTCGGTTTCCAGCCTGATGCGCAATTCGCGCAGGGTGGGGACGATGGCGCGCACCTTGTCCTCGCCCATTTCGGTGAACAGGTCGGTCAACACCGGGCTGATCGCCGCCAAGGCGGCATCGCGGGCCTGCCGTCCGGTCGGACTGATCGACACCTGCTTGCGCCGCGCATCATCCCAATCGGGCCGGATATGCACGTAACCGGCCCATTCCAGTTTGCCCAGCGTGTTGGTCATCGCACCACGCGTGACGTGAAACGACCGCGCCAGTTGCGCCGGTGTGCGTTCGGCATTGCCATAGGCCAGATGGTTCAGCACCGAAAAATGGCTGATCTCCATCCCGCCGGGCAATACCCGGGTCAGGCGGTTGCGCAGCATCTGGTCGATCGTCAGCAATTCGCTGAACAGGGCGACCGCAAAGGCGTTGATCGGCGCATTCCGCGAATCAGGCATTACAGCCCCGCAAAGCTGCGATCATGCCGCAAAGACGGCACGCGGCGGCGGGCCTCTGCCACGGCGGACAGATCGATGTCCACCAGCGTCACGCCCGGTTCGGTGCCGCCATCCGCCAACACCTCGCCCCATGGCGCGACCGCAAGGGAATGCCCGTAGGTGCGTCGTTCGCGCCCGTCTTGTTGCGGGTGCGCGCCCGTCTGCGCCGGGGCCAGCACGAAACACCCGGTTTCGATCGCGCGGGCGCGCAGCAACACATGCCAATGCGCCGCGCCGGTAACCGGCGAAAACGCCGACGGCACCGTCAGGATATCCGCTCCCGCCTGCGCCAAGGCGCGATAAAGCTGCGGAAACCGCATGTCATAGCACACGGTCATCCCGATCCGGCCTAGCGGCGTATCCGCCAGCACGGCGCGTTCGCCGGGCCGATAGCCCGATGATTCGCGATAGGTTTCCGTTGCCGACACATCCACATCGAACATGTGGATCTTGTCATATTGCGCGGCAATCGCGCCATCGGGCCCGATCAGGAACGACCGGTTGGCGAATCGCCCGTCCGCATCGCCGGTTTTCAACGCCAGCGACCCGATGACCAGCCAGACGCCCTGTTCCGCCGCCACCGCGCGCAGGCCCGCCAGCGTGATGTCATCGTCCTGATGCTGCAACACCGCCCGCTGATGGTCGCGCGCCAGCGACACGCAATTCGTCACCTCGGGTGTCAGGACCAGGTGCGCCCCACCGCGCGCGGCCTCGCGCACAAACGTGCCGGTCACCGCCAGATTGGCGACCGGGTCATCGGTGGACGACAACTGCACCAGCCCCGCGCGCACGGCTTAGCCCTGCAGCAGCGGGTCAAGCTTGCCGGCCCGGTCCAGCGCGAACAGGTCGTCACAGCCGCCGACATGCGTTGTGCCGATGAAGATCTGCGGCACGGTGTGGCGGCCATGCGCGCGGGTCATCATCTGCGACCGCAGCGCCGGCTTGCCATCCACGCTGTGCTCGACAAAGGCGACATTCTTCTGCGTCAGCAGGCGTTTCGCGGCATGGCAATAGCCGCAAGAGGCCGAGGTATATATTTCGACGGGTTGCATCGCGCGCTCTCCAGATATCGGGATAACTTGCGCGATCTAGTCCTCCTTTGCAACGCGGGCCAGAACCACCACGGCAACGTGACGCGCCCCGCCCGCGCGGCAGACATCCGCGGCGGCCGCCAGCGTCGCGCCGGAGGTCATCACATCGTCCACGATCAACACCGACCGCCCGGCGATGCGGTGCCTGCGCCGCGGATGCAGCGTCAAGGCCGCGTCCAGCGTGGCAAACCGCGCATCGCGGTTCTTGCCGTCAAGCGACGGTGTATGGCGGGGCCGCTGCAACAGGTCGGGACAACATTCCTTCCCGGTTTCCCGCGCCAGCGCATTGGCCAGCAACGCAGATTGGTTGAACTTGCGCTTCAGCAGCCGCAGCCAATGCAGCGGGATCGGCACGATCAGCATGTCATCGCGCAGGATCGGCCGCGCCGCCCGCGCCATCCACCGCGCGGCAGGCCGGACGATGTCATGCCGGTCGCCATGTTTCAGCCCCAGCACCAGCTTGCGCCCGATATCGCGATACACCAGCGCCGCCCGCCCCTGATCCCATGGCCGCGCCATGGTCAGGCAATCATCGCAGCGCACCGCGATATCGGATTGCCCCGGCAAGGGCACCCCGCATTGATCGCAACACAGCCCGTCGATGAACGGCGTATCGCGCCAACAGGTGCTGCAGAGGCCGAAATCACTGTCCACCACCACACCGCACGCCAGACAGCGCGGCGGATACAGGATGTGCAGCGCGGTTTGCATGTTCATCGCCTGCGCCCTATGTGACGGATCATGTCGCACCCCCCGCTTCTGACCGACCGCACCGCGTTGGCCCTGCACCGCGCCCGCGCCACGCAGACCTTCCTGCACGACACCGCGCGCGCCGAGGTGGAGGATCGCCTTGCCATGGTTAACAGGAGGTTTACGGCGCCGGTGATCGTGACCGGGATGACCCTGCCGTGGCGTGACCTGTTTCCCGATGCGCGCCTGATCCCGGACGATGACACGCTGAACCTGACACAAGCCGACGCCGATCTGGTCATCCACGCCATGTCCCTGCATTGGGCAAATGACCCGGTGGGGCAGGTCATCCAATGTGCCCGCGCGCTGCGGCCCGACGGGATGTTCATGGGCCTCGGTCTTGGCGGACAGACGTTGCACGAATTGCGCGCCGCGCTGGCGCAGGCGGAAACCGACGTGACCGGCGGCCTGTCCCCCCGCGTGCTGCCGATGGCCGATATCCGCGACATGGGCGCGCTGCTGCAACGCGCCGGGCTGGCTTTGCCGGTGGCGGATGCGCTGCGACTGACCGTGACCTATGCCAGCCCGCTGCACCTGATGCATGACCTGCGCGCCATGGGCGAAGGCAATG
>JBGSJU010000043.1:0-3460 GCA_041741655.1 Rhodobacterales bacterium | reverse complement strand
GTGGCGGAGGAGGTGGGATTCGAACCCACGGTGGGGTTTCCCCCACATCGGTTTTCAAGACCGGTGCCTTAAGCCGCTCGGCCACTCCTCCGGTCGTCGGGGACTAACATCACTGCAACAAAAGAAAAAGGGGGCTTTGCGCCTGAACAGCACCCCGGTTGCGGTCACACAAGTAGCGTATGATCGGGCCTCGGATCCGGGCCAAGCGACGCATACAGTTGTCGTCTGTCCGCGGCCATTTCGGGCCACGGACAGCGGCCAAAGCGCGACGCGGACCGGGTCAGCGGTCCTTTTCAGGCGGCAACAGCGTGTCGAGGTTCAGCCCTACCGCCTCGCCCATCTTCTTCATCGTCGGCAGGCTGATCGCCATGTCGAGGATGGCATTCACCGTCTGATCGACCGGGGATGCGGGGCGGTCGCTGTCGCCGCCGCGGCCCAGCCCGGTGATGTGGTTGATCGAGATACCTTTGATCTTTTCGGCGGGCTTGACCATTTCGCCAATGATCGCGGGCATGGCGGCCAGCCGGGCCTTTTCCATCTCGAAGGACAACAATTCCGCACTGCGGGTGTTTTCCGCGCCGATGCGGGCGGCTTCGCCCGCCGCTTCGGCCTCGCGCAGGACTCGCAGCGTCGCGGCTTCCTCGCGCTTGATCAGGCCACGGGTGCGCGCGGCGATCTGTTCGGATTCGGAGGTGATCCGCACCCGCAGCGCGTTCGCCTCGGCGTCCTGTTCGGTGGCCAGCAGGGCCAGTTGCTTGCGCCGCTCGGCCTCGGCCAGTTGGCGCTGCGTGGTCAGGTCTTCTTCGGCCTTGACCACTTGCGACTTGGCGGCAGTCGCTTCGGCACGAGCGCGGCTTTCTTCCTGGCTCTTGCCGGCGACGCTGATCGCGCGGTCCTGTTCGGCCATGTCGAGGGCGCGGGCCTGCGCGATTTCTGCCTCGCGGATCGCCTGTTCACGGATCAGGGATGCCGACTGGATCGCGCGCTCCATCTCGATCCGCGCCTCGGCGGCGCTGCGTTCGGCATCGGCCTTGCGGCGCGCGACCTCGGCCAGTTGGGTTGCCAGCAGGCCTTCGATTTCCTGGGTTTGCAGGATTTCGGCGCGGCGTTGTTCCAGATCGATTTCCAGCTTGGCGCGGCTGGCCTCGACCTCGGCGCGGCGCACGCTGACCTGGGTTTCCCCCTCGATCTCGGCGCGTTCCTTCTTGGACTTGGCGATCACCTCGGCCAATTTTCGCATGCCGACGGCGTTGAAGGCGTTGTTTTCATCCAGCGCGGAGAACGGCGTCTGATCCAAGGATGTCAGCGACACCGAGTCGAGTTGCAACCCGTATTTCACCAGCGTGTCCGCCAGCGCATTGCGCACGTCCCGCACGAACTGGCCGCGGTTTTCGTGCAATTCGTCCATCGTCATCTGTGCGGCCACCGCGCGCAGCGCGTCCACCATCATGCCGTCGATCAGCGATTTCAACTGGTCCGGCTGGAAGGTGCGCCGCCCCAGAGTCTGCGCGGCGCGGGTGATCGCATCCGGGTCGGGCACCACGCTGGCGTAGAATTCCGCGCCCACGTCGATGCGCATCCGGTCCTTGGTGATCAGCGCGCTATCGCCCTCGCGGATCACCTCCATCCGGATGGTTTGCATGTTCACGCGGCTGACCTCGTGGAAATAGGGGATCGCCAGCGTGCCGCCGTCGATCACCACCTTGCGCCCGCCCACGCCGGTGCGCACCAGACTGACCTCGTTGGTGGCGCGTTCATAGAACCATGCCGCCATCGCGATCAGCGCCGCCGCGATGACGACCAGAAGGATGATCCAGGCCAGAGTGCTCATGCTATCAAACTCCTACAGGTGATCAGAATTGCGGCGGGAAATGCCGTCCGCCGCGGTCCAGCGTAATCCAGCGCAATTCGGTGAACGCATCCAGCGACCAGCGCCCGCCATAGCGGCCCACGCCTGACGCCTTGACGCCCCCGAACGGCACATGCGGTTCGTCGTTGATGTTCTGGCAATTGACATGCGCGATGCCGGTTTCCAGCCGCATCGCCATGTCCAGCGCGCGCGCCTCGTTGCGCGACCAGACGGCGGCGGTCAGACCATATTCGGTATCGTTGTTCATCGCCACCGCCTCGTCCTCGTCGCGGAACCGGCTGACGGTGACGACGGGGCCGAAGGTTTCGTCGTTCCAGATGTTCATCGAGGCGTCGATATTCGACAGCACGGTGGGTTCGACGAAATTGTCCCACGCGCGCCCCCCCAGATCGACGCGGGCGCCCTTGGCCACCGCATCGTCGATCAGCGACTTGACCCGCAGGGCCTGGCGGTTGTTGACCAGTGGCCCGATGACGTTGGACGGATCATTGGTGTGCCCGGTTTTCAGTTTCCGGGCGCGGGCCAGGAATTTGTCCATGAAGCTGTCATAGACCTTGTCATGGATCAGCAGTTTTTCGGTGGACATGCAGACCTGGCCCTGATGCATGAAGGCGCCGAAATTGGCCGCCCGCGCGGCGGCGTCCAGATCGGCGTCGTCCAGCACGATCATGCTGTCCTTGCCGCCCAGTTCGACGCAGCATTTCTTCAGGTAGGCGCCGCATTTCGCCGCGATATGCCGGCCCACGGCAGTCGATCCGGTGAAACTGATCGCCTTGACGCGCGGGTTGGAAATCAGCTCGTCGCCGACCGCCTGCACGCTGTCGCGCGAACAGGTCAAGACGTTGAACACGCCCGGCGGAATGCCGGCTTCTTCGAGGATCTCGCCGAAATACAGCCCCCCGGCATAGGGCGTATCCTCGGACGGTTTCAGCACGATGGTGTTGCCGACGGCGAGGGCTGCGGCAAACCCGCGCGAGGTCAGGATGCCGGGCATGTTCCACGGGCTGATCACCCCGACGACGCCCAGCGGGAAGCGGGTCGCCATCATGAATTTCTTGTGTTCCGACGGCAGCACATCCCCGATGGACTGATAGCAGAGCGCAGAGGCCGACCGGAACACCTCGGCTACGTATCCCGCCTCGAACAGGCCCTTGCCTTTCCACCCGCCACCTTCGGCCATCGCGGCGGCGCAGAAATCACCGGCGCGCCGTTCCCAGACATCGGCGATCTTCAGCATCAGATGCGCGCGTTCGTGGAACGGACGGTCGGCCCAGTCGCGGAAGGCGGCCTGTGCTGCGTCGATGGCGCGGCGCATGTCGGCGGCCGATCCGTCGGGGATACGGGCATAGACCGTGTTGTCCGACGGGTTCAGGTCCTCGAACGTGCGGGCGGCGGGGGTCCATTGCCCGCCGATATACAGGCCACGAATGGTGGGAGCGTTCTGTGCGGTATCAAGCATCGGGTGTCTCCTTACGAGCGGTCAGGATGGGTGCGGCGCGGATCGGGACGCCAGGCGCGGGCGCTGGCGGCGGCCTGTTCGATCTCGGCCAAGGCGGATTTCAACCGGTCCGCACCCGAGGTGGTGGCCGG
>JBGSJU010000042.1:0-3977 GCA_041741655.1 Rhodobacterales bacterium | reverse complement strand
GTCCCAGCGGCGTGCGGACCTGCGCAAAGCGCCAGCGATGCGCGGCGGCGTGGGTCACGGCATCGGCGGTCACGCCCAGCCGGTCACACAGCAGCGGCAGCATCAGGGCGACGATGTCTTTCGGGTCGCGTTCCAGATGCATCTGGCTGAACCCCGGTCCGGCCTGCGCGACCCATGTGGTAGCGTCACCAGCAGGCCGACCGGGTTTGCGGCCATCAGCCGCGATCCAGGCCAGTGCATCTTCAGGGTCGAGCCGGGTGATAAAAGGCGCGGGCGCATCTACAGCGGCCATCAACGTCAGACAAGGATCAAAGGCAACGCCCTGCAACAGGGCGACAAGCGGATGATCCGCCCCCAACAGGCCCGCGACCTGCGGCGCGGGCGCTGTGATGACCACGCGGGCGGCGGGGATTTCCGTGTCGACAAAGCGCAACAGCCAGCCGTGATCGCTGGGCGCAACGGCCAACACCTGCGCGGTCTGGCGCACGTCCAGCCCGGCGGCCATGCCCTGGGCCATGGCGGACATGCCGGGGACACCAACGGCTTTCGGCCCGGTCCTGTCATCCCATGCCGCCACATGCCCGGTGGCCATCAGATCACACAGCAGACCGGCAAACCCGTCGCCCTGCGCGGTGACATATTGCGCGCCATGGTCGAATTGCAGGCCATCGGTCCGCCGCGTTGACAGACGCCCGCCGATGCCACGCCCCTTGTCGAACAGCATGGGCTGGATGCCGCCCTGCACCAGACGCCGCGCACAGGCCAATCCGGCCATGCCCGCGCCGATGATCGCAACCGGGATCATGACCGCACGCCGCCGGGCATCATCTGGTCTAGAAGGCGCGGGATTTGCTGCTTCACCTTGAAGAAGCCCGCCGTGGCATAGGGCCAGATCGCGCTGTCCCAATCGCGGCGCCATTCGCACATCGTGATGCCGCGCGCGGCCAGATAGGGGGCTGCCTCGGTCAGCCAATCGTGCAACGGACCACGGGTGACAAAGGGTGTTGCGATCTGCGTTGCTCCTGCGCCCGCCGCCCATTTCGCCAGCAGGTCCGGGTGCCCGGCGCGCAGCACCATCGGGTCCAGCCCCGCCCGAGTGGCCGTATCGGCCAGCGCCGCAACTTCGAAGGCCAGAACAGTGTCGGATACCGGCAAGGGTGATCGCAAATGGCTGGCCGCCAGCGTGGCGGTGGTGCGGATGTCCAGCGCGGCCAGATCGAAATCCGCGATGCAGCAATCCTCGTCAGTGATCAGCAGGGCGGTTGGCCGCGCTGCCACGGGCGCCACAATGGGGCGCAACGGCAGGACCGACGGCAGGCCATCGGGTTCCGTCGCCTCCAATCCTTCGGTGACCTCGGCCAGATCGCCGGGGCGCGGCGTGAAACGCCCGTTGGTGAAGGTGGCGATATTGTCGGCCCGCGCCGGATAGGGTTTGCCGCGCGTGTGCAACCCGGCGGCCCAGCGCCAGCCCAGCGTGTTGGACGCGGCATCGCCGTCCAGCAGGTGGCGATAGAAGAAATCCGCACCCAACCGCCACGGCAGGCCCAACGTGAAGATCCAGATCGACGCGAACCACATCCGCGCATGGTTGTGCAGGTAACCCGTCTGGACCAATTCGCTGGCCCAGGCATCGAAACATTCCAGCCCGGTCTGCCCTGCCATTGCGCGGTCCACGTCGCGGCGCAGCCGGCGGTCGCGGTCGAGGGCGGCCAGATCCGTCTGCACGCCCTGCACATAGGCGGTCCAGACCTGCGGGCGGCGTTCCAGCCAGCCCTTGAAATAGCCGCGCCAGATCACCTCCTCGACGAACTTCTCGGCGTTGTCCGGGCCATGCGCCTGCAAGGCCGCTGCCACCAGTTCCTGTTCGGTGATCAGGCGGCGCCGCACATAGGGCGACAACAGCGACACGGATTTGTGCGCACCCGGCCCGGCGTCATAGTTGCGCCCGTTGGCATAGCGCCGCCCCATCGCCGGCACAAACGCCTGCATTGCGGCCAGACCGGCGGTCCGGGTCGGGGTGAATGTCTGGGTCATTTCGGCTGCCTTCTGATTTCGCCTGATCTGACGCGCGGGGACCGAAAATCAACGCGCTGCGGCAGTGTGTCAGCGATAGCGTTCCACCAGCGACCGCAACGCCACCCGCGCGCGCAGTTTCGTGGCCAGCAGATACATTCCGCCGATCTTGCGGTGCAGAAACAGGGTCTCGGCCGGCGGCACATGCAGCAGATCGCGGTCGTTGCCGATTGCCATGCCCATATCGCGCAGCTGTTCCAGCAAGGTTGTCTGGCCGAAATCGAAAATCTCCGCCTGCCGCAACGGTTGCATCCCGTGATCGAACATCTGCTGGATCAGGGCCTGATGGTGCGGCGCCGTGTCCGGGCCGAAATAGCCGATCGCCAGCATGGCGTCGCGGATACGGGTCGGGTCGCCGTCCAGTCCGGCATTCAACAGGGCGCGGAACGCCGCGCTTTGGTCGGGCGAAATCCGGCGCACGGCCCCGAAATCCAGCAGGACGATGCGGCCAGTGCCGGGTTCGACCCGATAATTGGCCAGATTGGGGTCGGTCTGCATGGCCCGGAACGTGAAAAGTTCCCGCATCACAAGGTCGATCAGAACCGTGGCGGCGCGGTCGCGCGTGGCCTGATCGGCATCGGCCAGCGTGTCGATCGGCTGACTGCGCAGGTAATCCATCGCCAGCACGTTGGGCGTGCAAAGATCGGCATGCACCTGCGGCACCACCAACGTGTCCGACCCCGCCAGCAGCGACCCGAAATGGCGCAGATGCGCGGCCTCGGCGGCATAGTCCGCCTCGTCATGCAATTGCTTCTTGGCGGCGATCAGCAGTGGCGAAATATCCATCCCGCGCGGCACAAGTCCGGGCAGGCGCATCAGGGCGGCGCTGTTGTCCACATCGCTGTCGATGCTGGCCCGCACGCCGGGATACTGCAGTTTGATTGCCAGATCGCGGCCATCGACGGTTTCGGCGCGATGCACCTGCCCGATCGACGCCGCCGCGAAGGGCCGCACGTCAAACTTGCGGAACCGCTTTTGCCATCCGGCGCCCCATTCGGCGTTCAGCACCGCTTGCAACTGTTTCGGCGGCATGTGTTTGGCGTCGGCGCGCAAGGTGGCCAGAATGTCGGTCAGTTGTGGCGACAGCACCAGACCTGTGTCCATCGACAGCATCTGCCCCATCTTCAACGCCGCCCCGCGCATATGTGCCAGACCATTGGTCAGCCGTGCCGCGTTGGGCGGGGTCAACAGCAGATCGGGCAGGTTCGGTCGCTGACCCGATGACAGTTGCCGCAAACCGCCGACGACCACGTCACCCGCAATTCCGGCCGCGATACCGCCCATGTTCAGCAATCGCGCCGTGCGACCGACCGGCACCGCCGACCATTCCTGTTTGGGACGCTGATCTGTCATGGTGGCACCTTTCTCGGGCGACCCCGCAGACCGGGACGCGTGCACGGGATGTAGTGCGATGGCATCGTGGTGCCCATCGCGCGTTTCGCCACATGACCCTGACGCACCGGTGTGGCTTTGCCTTGGATCGCAAGCGCCGCGTGGGTCATGCCTTGTCGCACCTCCCGCAGGGCATAGCTTCAGGTGAACAAATGACTTTCTGCGCGGGCCATGGAATGTCGCCTTGTCCGGCGCGTTGTTGCATAGGAACCTGTGCGCGGGTTTCCGTGATCGGCCAAGGAACAGGACTGGATGCACAGGATAATCCCGACATGCTTGCACAGCCTGGTCTGGGCCGGGTTGGTCTTGGCGTGTCTGATGTTGCCCGTGCTGGTGTTGGCGCCTTGGGCGGGCAGCGGTGCAATTCCCGGTGCTGCACTGGCCGATGATGACGGTGGCGACGACGGCGGTGGCGACGATGGCGATGACGGCGACGATGATGGCGACGACGGGGATGGGCGCGGCGGCGTGGACCGGGGCGGAGTTGACCGCGGCGACTTTCGGTTGCGTGA
>JBGSJU010000041.1:0-3850 GCA_041741655.1 Rhodobacterales bacterium | reverse complement strand
CGCTGGCCGCCGGAAAATTCATGCGGGAACCGGTCGGCCATCTCGGGGCGCAGCCCGACCTTGGCCAGCGTTTCCGCCACCCGGTCGCGCCGGGCCTGCGCCGACAGGTCGGTGTGCACCCGCAACGGCTCGCCCACGATGCTGGCCACCGTCATGCGCGGGTTCAGCGATGAAAACGGGTCCTGAAAGATGAACTGCATCTGGCCGCGCAGCGCGCGCATCTGCGGACCGGGCAGGGCGGTCAGGTCCTGTCCGTCATAGATCACGCGGCCCGCGCTGGGCTCGATCAACCGCAACAGCAGGCGTGCCAGTGTGGACTTGCCGCAACCGCTTTCGCCAACGATGGCAAGGGTTTCACCGCGCCGCACTGCCAAATTCACGCCGTTGACGGCGTGGATGGTGGTTGCCGCGCGCAGCAGCCCGCCGCCGGTGTGGAACCGTTTTTCCAGCCCTTCGGTGCGCAGGATCACATCCGTCATGCCGCCCCCGCCAGTTCAAGGGGCGCGCGCAGGCAGGCGACCTGATGCGCGTCGCCGGTCAAATCAGGGCGCGTGCTTGCGCAGGCCGCCATCGCAAACGGACAACGCGGGGCGAACCGGCAGCCGTTCGGCATCATCTGCGGACTGGGCACCGATCCGGGGATGGTCACCAACCGGCCCTGCCGGCCCTGCAGCCCGGGCATCGAGGCCATCAGCCCCAGCGTGTAGGGATGTTGCGGGTCGTTGAAGATTGCCGCGACCGGCCCGAATTCGACGATGCGCCCGGCATACATCACCGCCACCGCATCGGCGATTTCGGCCACGACGCCCAGATCATGCGTGATCATCAGCATCGCCGCGCCGGTTTCGGATTGCAGGTCGCGCATCAGGTCAAGGATTTGCGCCTGAATGGTCACGTCCAGCGCGGTGGTGGGTTCATCCGCGATCAGCAGGGCCGGGTCATTGGCCAGCGCCATGGCGATCATCACCCGCTGACGCATGCCGCCCGACAACTGATGCGGATATTCGTCCAGCCGCTTTTCCGGCGCGGGCATCCGCACGCGGCGGAACATTTCCAGCGCCCGGTCGCGGGCCTCGGCGTCCGAACAGCCCTTGTGCCGCCGGATCGCCTCGGCCACCTGATTGCCGACGGTAAAGACCGGGTTCAGGCTGGTCATCGGTTCCTGAAAGATCATGGCCATACGGTTGCCGCGCAGATCGGCCATGGCCCCCGCGTCCAGCCCCAGAAGGTCACGCCCGTTGAACCGCACCGATCCTTGGGTGATGCGGGCCGATCCTTTCGGCAACAGGCCCATCATGGCCAGCGACGTCACCGATTTGCCGCAGCCGCTTTCGCCCACCAGACACAGCGTCTTGCCCGGGGGAATGGCGAAACTGACCCGGTCGATCGTGTCATTCGGCATGCCGCGAAACCGGATCGACAGATTTTCGACCGCAAGGACAGGGTCGGGGCCGGGTTGCGGGACCGGATCAGGACGCATGGCTGAACGCCCGCATCGTGGTCAACCGCAGCACAAGATCGTTGATGGTCTGGATGTGCGCCAGCATCGCATCCCCCGCGCGCACCGGGTCGCGGGCGGCAATCGCCTCGACGATATCCTCGTGCTGCTTGCGCGACGCGATCAGGCTGGACGTGTCGCGGGACCGGTCGCGGATGGCGCGCCAGGCGGTATCCGACCGGATGCGGTCCATCGCGTCGAAGATGGTCAGGAAGAACGGGTTGCCGACGCTGCGCGCAATTTCGCGGTGCAGGGTGCTGTCCCAAAGTTCATAGGCATCGGCGTCGCTGGCCTGATACAGGCGCTGGATGATGGCCCGCATCCGGGTGATCGCCTCGGGCGAGGCGCGCAGGGCGGCCAGTTGCGCCAGTTGCGGTTCGATCCGCAGACGCACCTCCATCACGTCGAAGAAATCGGTGCCCATGCTGGCCGCCACCAACTGGTCCACCGCCGCATCGGGACGCGGGCCGGCAAAGGTGCCCGACCCCTGCCGGCGCCAGATCATGTTTTCCGCCTCCAGCACCTCCAGCGCGCGGCGGATGGCCCGGCGGCTGATGCCAAGGGTTTCGACAAGCGCGCGTTCGGTCGGCAACCGGCGGTCGCCATCGTCCGGCAAGGCCGCGATCAGCGCGCGGATGCGGTCGAGCGCAAGCATCGAGTTGTCGATGGCGGCAGGAGGCACGGGAATCATCGCATGTGAACCTTTTGTAATTGGTTCAGGATGCGCGACGACGTCGCCCGCACAAGTTTTTTCCGGATCGATCCCGGCTTTTCGGGATTTCAGCGATTTTTTCGGGGTATTTGCCCAAACTTTGGGCAATTCTTGCCCCGCGACCCGACAGATTGGTCTGGACTGGTCGCGACATGGCCGAACCATTTGCAAATGATCAGGCCGCATTGGTGCTCCGGTCAGGGCCGGCGGCACGGTGATTGCGTCACAATCTCTTCAAGGAAAATTCACGCCGCTGAGACGCTTGGCGGGCCTTTTGCCCTTAACCATCGCGCTTGGACAACGGCACGAAACCCGCGGCCCAACGGTCGCACGGCATATATGGAGAGACAGCAATGGCGCGGCAGCTTGGGACAGCAAACATCGGCTTGGGCAGCGAACTGGGATTTCCGGCCATTCAGGGCGTTGATCCGGCCGTGTTCAGCTTTCCGGCCACGCAGGCGGACGAATCGCTGATCCTGCGCCCGCGGACCGCCGGAACCTTGCCGGTGGAAACCTGGGCGATCGGGCTCGACCTTTACATTCCGCAGCCGACCGAAACCTTCACCAGCCTGCTGCAGACCGGCGACGGCGATGGCGAATTGTTCCTGCGCGACAACGGCGACGGCACCGCCGGCGTCGGCATTTCCGGGGTGTTTGACGGTGCTTTCGCGTTTGACCAATGGAACCGCCTGATCGTGACCGTGGCGCAAGAAGGCAGCGACACAGTGCTGCGCAAGTATCTGAACGGGGTCCAGATCGGCGGCGCACAGAATCTGGGTGTGACCGACCGCTGGAACATCGACCCGCTGGCGGGGCTGAAACTTTTCAACGACAATGACGGCGAAACATCGCGCGGGGCCTTGGCCGGGCTGTTCTTTTCCCCGGTGGTGCCGTCTGCCCCCGAAGTTGCGGGGCTTGTGGCCTCGATCCCGTTGCCAAACGCCGGCGGGTTCCTGCCCGGATCGATCGTGCAGGGGTCCGTTGAGGTCAATTTCGCCGGCGAGGATATCGCGGTCCGCTATGGCGAGGCCGAGGTCATCCTGGACGGGTTCGGCTTTCAAACGCCGGTCGCGCTGAACGACAGCCGCATCGGCTTTGCGACCCAATTCGGCCTTGCCGGCCCAGGTGGCGATGACGCGCCTGTGCTGGCCTATGCCGATTATTCGCCCGCCGAAGGCGTGCTGGTGCGGTTGCCCGGCATCACCGGGTCCTTGTCCAGCTACACGGCGGTCTGGGATGTGAATGTCGATGCGCTGACCGGATTTCAGGCGCTGTTGCAGACGGATGTGGCACAAACCGGCGACGGCGAATTGTTCATCCGGGGCGATGGCGGCATCGGGATCAACGGCAATTATGATGGCGCAGTCGCGGCGGGCGCCTGGAGCCGGATCGCGATCACGGTCGCCGACGCGGGCAATGGCACGGCCACGCTCTCGAAATACCTCAATGGCGTGTTTCTGGACAGCCAGACGGTGGATGCGGCGCGGTTCACGTTGAATGCCGCGTCGGGGTTCCTGTTGATGGCCGATAATGACGGCGAAACCGGCACCGGCTATCTGTCGCATTTCGGCTTGTCCGCCGCGGTGCTGGATGCGGCGGCGATTGCGGCGCTGGGCGGGGCGGATGGCGACGGGCCGTTC
>JBGSJU010000040.1:0-4173 GCA_041741655.1 Rhodobacterales bacterium | reverse complement strand
GCGGCGCATTGCGCCAGGCGTGTCGGCGGCGCCGTCGGACCCTGCCGTGCTGGCCGACTGGCTGGCCGAGATCGGCACGCTGGCGCAGCATATGGACCGTGTGACGGTCGCCTGACCGTCAGTCGCCGCGCATCAGGTCGTCTTCCAGATCGGTGACGTCGATCCCCAGCGCGTCCAGCCCGTTTTCCAGATGTTCGGCCATATGTGGCGACCCGGTCAGGTAATCAAAGGTCGGCGTCGTCGCCTCGGCCATGGCGGTATCCAGCGCCTCGGTCAGATCCTCGGCATCGAAGGTGCCGCGCCCGATCCACATGCAGGCCACCAGCCCCGCCTGTTCATCGTCATCCAGTCCTTCGATGAATTCGCGCAGTTCCGCCTCGGCGGCGGGGTTGTCCTCGCGGGCCAGCAGGATCACCTGGGCCACCTTGATGGGGGTAATCGGCAGATCGGTCATGATGCGGCTCCTGTTTCGCTATGGTCTGGTGGCATGTCCGGGGCGGATGCGGCATTGATCCGGAACAAGAAGATGCCACCTTACGCAAAGATCCGGTAATACAGCCAGTCCGGCAAGACCTGCGCGCCCCGGAACAGCCAGGAAAACGTGGTTGGAAAGCTGGATTTGAACCGGCGTGATTTCATCAGAGCCATCATGTGCCCCGCTGCTTGTTCCGGAGTCATCAGGAACGGCATGGCGAAATCGTTCTTGGCGGTCAGGCGGGTCTTGATGAAACCGGGATTGGCCAGTTGCACGCGGACACCGGTGCGGTGCAGGTCGCAATGCAGGCTTTCGGCCAAGACCATGGTGCCGGCCTTGGATGCGGCATAGCCGATGGCGCCGGGCAGGCCACGAAAGCCCGACAGCGATCCGGTGATGACGATATGGCCGGCGTCGCGCGCCACCATCTGCGGCAGCACGGCGGCCTCGGTCGCGTCCATGAACCGCGCAAGGACGAAATTCGCATGGCTTTCATCGCATTGCACACCGGTCTGACGCAGGCTGTCCGTCAGCCAGCGCCGCCATGTCGCGTTTTCGTGCCGGCACATCGCGACGAAATCGCGGTCCCGCACCGCCGCCATTGCCGCCGCCATTTGCAGATCCGACAGGTTGAAGGGCTGGCGCAGCCGGGTCAGCACGTCGATCATGTCGCGCTGCGCATAGCCCCAGCCGATGCGCAGCCCGCCCAGCCCGTAAATCTTGGAGAATGTGCGGGTCATGATCACATTCGGATGCGCATCAACCAGCGCGGCACCGCCATCGAACCCATCGACATATTCGGCATAGGCCCCGTCATGCACCAGCACCACATGGCCGGGCAACCCGGCAGCCAGCCGCCACAGATCGCCTTCGGGGATCATCGTACCGGTCGGGTTGGCCGGGTTGGCCAGAAACACCACCCGCGTGCGCGGGGTGATTGCGGCGAGCATCGCATCAACATCCACCACGCGGGTCTGTTCCGGCACCGTCACCGGCACGGCCCCCGCCGCGCGGGCAAGGATCGGATAAATCGAAAATCCGTGCTGCGTGGTGATGACCTCATCCCCTGGACCGGCATAGGCTTGGGTCACGAATTGCAGTACCTCGTCGGACCCGACGCCACAGATGATCCGGTCGGGGTCCAGCCCATGCACCGCCCCGATGGCCGCGCGCAGCGCCGCATGGTCGGTGGAAGGATAGCGATGCAAGGTGCCCAGCGTGCCGACGATGGCAGGCGGCACAGCGGGCGAACAGCCGAACGGGTTCTCGTTCGACGACAGCTTCAGCACATCCGCATGCCCTGCCACCGCACTGTCGCCGCTGACATACAGCGCGATGTCGAGGATACCGGGCTGGGGACTGGGCAGCGTCATCTGGTGTTTCCTTTCGGGGGCGGTATCCGCTGCGGTATCGGCGACGATCATTTCTTGCCGACGCGCGAGGCAATCCAATCCATCGCCGCCATCAGCACGCCCGACACCACAAAGACCAGATGGATCACGACCAGCCAATAGAGTTCCTTATCGCCAAAGGCCGCATCGGCCTTTTGTTGCCCGATTTCCATGAACCGTTTCAGCAGATGGATCCCCGAAATCGCCACGATCGACGCGATCAGCTTCATCTTCAACCCGCCGAAATCCACCCGCCCCATCCATTCGGGCCGGTCGGGATGCGCGCCGATGTCGATCTTGGACACGAAATTCTCATAGCCGGAAAACAGCACGATCACCAACAGGTTGGCCGCCAGCGTCAGGTCGATCAGCGTCAGGATCGCCAGGATCGCCTTGTCGGCACTCATGGTCAGCGCCTGCGGCGCATAATAGGCCAGTTCGCGCAGGAACACGATCATCAGCATTGCCAAGGCCGCGACCAGCCCGACATACATCGGCGCCATCAGCCAGCGGCTGGCAAACAGCCCTCGTTCCAGCGCGCCTTCCAGACCCTTTTCGGCCATGTGACCCTCCTGCGGTTTCAACACCCTTTGCCACGGCGCGGCGCGGTGGAAAAGCCCCTCGCGCGCCGCACCCCCGCACGGGTCATGCAAAAAGGGCGCCCCGCGTGGGACGCCCCGGTTCTCACCAATCCCGCAGGATCAGTTCTTGGCGTAGAATTCCACGACCAGATTCGGTTCCATGACCACCGGATAGGGCACATCGCCCAGCGAGGGCTGACGCACGAAAGTGGCGGTCATCTTGGAATGATCGACGTCGAGATAATCGGGCACGTCGCGTTCGGCCAGACCGGCGGCTTCCAGCACGATGGCCAGTTGCTTGGATTTCTGGCGGATCTCGACGACATCGCCTTCCTTGACGCGGTAGGATGCGATGTTGACCGAACGGCCGTTCACCAGCACATGGCCATGGTTCACGAACTGGCGCGCGGCAAACACGGTCGGCACGAACTTGGCGCGGTAAACCACCGCATCCAGACGGCGTTCCAGCAGGCCCACCAGATTTTCACCGGTATCGCCCGTCACCCGCGCGGCATCGGCATAGATGCGGCGGAACTGCTTTTCGGTGATGTTGCCGTAATAGCCCTTCAGCTTTTGCTTGGCGCGCAACTGGGTGCCGAAATCGGACAGTTTGTTCTTACGGCGCTGGCCGTGCTGGCCGGGGCCATATTCGCGCTTGTTCACCGGGGATTTCGGGCGGCCCCAGATGTTTTCGCCCATGCGGCGGTCGATCTTGTACTTGGCAGCAAGACGCTTGGTCATCGCTGATCTCCTTCATGTGATTACAGAAGGGCGTTGTCCTTTTCCGCAAGCCTGCCTTTCGGCAAACAAGGGACGACAGGCCTCCCCTTGCGAGGGCCGCCAACACCAGAGCCGCGCTTATACGCGGGGCCGCGCCAGAGTCAACGTCCTGTTGTCACGCGGCTGTCACGCAACATCCTGTAACAGGATCGCCGCTTCGGGCGTGGACAGATTGCGCCGGGCATATTCGCCAAAGGTGTGCGGATCCTGTTCCAGCCCCGGAAACTGCCGGATCAGCCGCGCCCGGTCGCCATCGGTAAGGGTGGACAGGGCGGCATTGGCGGGGTGAAAGCTCTCGGTTTCGATCCCATTGGCCCAGAGGATGTTATGGGCCGGCAACAGCAGGTGGATATAGGTCACTTCGCGCAGCATGTGGTCCACCACCACGGTCGATCCGTTCACCATGTCCTTGGCAGCCACCAACACCTCTGGAGTGTTGAACAGATCCCGCGCTTCGGGACCCTCCAAAAGCATGCGGTGTTCGGGCGATACCAGCAGTTCGCCTTCGGGGCGGCCCCGGCCAAGTGCGGCGGGGCGGATGCGGATGGGGCGCAGTTTCGGCATCGCATACAGGCGCGCGCCGGTCATCCGCCGGCTGCCGACCCACAGGATGTCCTGCGCGCCGTTGTCCTTGGTCTGGACCTTGTCGCCTTCCTGCAACGCCTCGACCATCACTGGGCCCTGCGGCGTCAGGATGCGGGTGCCGGGGGTGAAGCAGATCACGCCGCCCGAAGCGGGACCAAGCGGGTTCAGTTCCGGTCCTTCCAGCGTGTGGTGCACCACCCACAGGTCGGTGTCGCGCGGCGGCATCTGGTCCAGAAACATCAGCAATGGCAGCGCGTCGCGCCCCATCTCGATCAGGGTCACGGTATAGGTGCGGGCGCCGTCCGTTACCACCACGGCCTGATCGGTCAGCGGCATCGCCACCTCGACCGCGCGCAGATCG
>JBGSJU010000039.1:0-1817 GCA_041741655.1 Rhodobacterales bacterium | reverse complement strand
CCCGGTGCCGAGATCGGGCCGGGTGCCGCACCTGCGACGGGCGCGCCAGCGCGGTTCGACAAGCCCAGCCGGTGCACCTTGCCGATCACGGCATTGCGGGTCACGCTGCCCAGTTCCTTGGCGATCTGGCTTGCGGACTGGCCTTCGGTCCACATCTTTTTCAGCAGTTCAACACGTTCGTCCGTCCAGCTCATCAAGAATTTCCTAGTGGTAAAAGGACGCGACCTTGGCATCGCCCCGTCTGTGCCCTGTCTTCAGGATCAAGCGCGCATACTAGCCATCGGGGCGGCAAGGGCAAGGGTGTGATTCGGTCCGGGGCACCCGCGCAGGCCGCGTCCGGGCAGACCGGCCTGTTTCGGCGGGATGGGCGGGTCGGGCGTGGCGGAAAATCCGCTGGGCAAATGCGGCGATCCAGCCTATACGGGGTCCATGAAAATGCCGTGCCCAGATCGCGTTGTCCTGCGACGCCGCCAGATCCGCTGATCAGCGGCCCAATCGTCGTTTTCACCTGCGCGCCACGATCTTGACCTTGCGCGCCTCCCTGACAAACTGTTCAACCTTGCATCGTTCCCCGGGCGTTTGGCCCGTTTCCAACAGGAGGAACCCATGATCCCTGCCGTCTTGCCGACCTATAATCGCGCGCCCTTGTCCTTTGCCAAGGGCGAAGGCGCATGGCTGACCACGACGGACGGACGACGGTTTCTGGACATGGGGTCGGGCATTGCGGTGAACGCCTTGGGCCATGCGCATCCTGCGCTGGTGGCGGCGCTGACCGAACAGGCCGGGCGGCTGTGGCATGTGTCGAATGTCTACACGATCCCCGAACAGGAAAAGCTGGCGGCGATGCTGGTGGACCTGACCTTTGCCGATACGGTGTTCTTTACCAATTCGGGAACCGAAACCGCCGAACTGGCGATCAAGATGGCGCGCAAGTTCCATTATGAAAACGGCCAGCCCGAGCGGGTGAACATCGTGGCCTTCGAAGGCGCGTTCCATGGCCGGTCCACCGGGGCGATTGCGGCGGCCGGGTCGGAAAAGATGGTCAAGGGGTTCGGGCCGCTGATGCCCGGTTTCGTGCATCTGAAATGGCCAGCGAACGCGGCGGATCATGACGCGATCAAGGCCGCGATCACCGATCAGACCTGCGCTGTCATCATCGAACCGGTGCAGGGCGAGGGCGGTATCCGCCCGGTGCCCGACCAGTGCCTGAAGGGGCTGCGCGATCTCTGCGATGCCACCGGCACGCTGTTGATCTTTGACGAGGTGCAATGCGGCATGGGCCGCACGGGGCGGCTGTTCGCGCATGAATGGGCGGGGGTGACACCCGATATCATGATGGTGGCCAAGGGCATCGGCGGCGGTTTCCCGCTGGGCGCGCTGCTGGCGACCGAACGCGCGGCGTCCGGCATGGTGGCGGGCACGCATGGGTCCACCTATGGTGGCAACCCGCTGGGCTGTGCCGTGGGGGCCAAGGTGCTGGAAATCGTGTCGGACCCGGCCTTCCTTGATCACGTCAATCGCGTGTCGGGCCATCTGCGCCAGGGGCTGGACAGTCTGGTGGCGCGGCATCCGTCCGTGTTTTCCGGCGTGCGCGGGGTGGGGTTGATCCTGGGGCTGAAATGCGTGGCGACCAACACCGATGTAGTCAAGGCGGGCTATGATGCCGGCATCCTGACGGTGGCCGCCGCCGACAACGTGCTGCGCCTGCTGCCGCCCCTGACGCTGACCGAAGCCGAGGCGACCGAGGCGCTGGCCCGTCTGGATGCCGCCGCCACCGCGCTGGAAACGGCTGTAAAGGTGGCCTGACCCCGTATTCA
>JBGSJU010000038.1:0-3823 GCA_041741655.1 Rhodobacterales bacterium | reverse complement strand
GCGCGACGGGCTGGAACCGGCGATGGCCCGGCTGGCGGAATTGCTGGCAAAACAGGGCGCAGGTGCGGGTGGCGCGGCCGATCTGCGGCTGGATGGGCTCTTGATGCCCACGGCAGCGACCCCCGATCTGGTGACGGACCTTGACCGCGCCGGCCCGTACGGACAAGGCGCGCCTGCACCGCGTTTCGCGCTGCCCGACATGGTGGTGGCCCATGCCAAGCAACTGGGCGAAAAGCACCTGAAACTGACACTGTCCGATGGCCTGTCCACCCGGATCGAGGCAATTGCCTTTGGCGCCTTCGATGGGCCGCTTGGTGCAGCAGTGATGGCCCATGCCGGGCGGCGGCTACATGTCGCGGGCAAGCTGGACCTGAACGACTGGGGCGGCAAGCGGCGCTTGCAACTGCGGCTGGACGATGCCGCCTTCGTGCCGCGCGGCTAGGGAGGCCGCCCCACAACGCGCGTCCCCCACGGCGCCCGTGTGGCAAAGTTTTTCCCCCGGGGTCGGTTTTTTCGCTTGCCCAATCCCCCCGGTTTTCCTATCTACCGCGTCACACCAAGCGCGGCCCGTTCGTCTATCGGTTAGGACGTCAGGTTTTCAACCTGAAAAGAGGGGTTCAACTCCCCTACGGGCTGCCACTTCCTCCGTCAAGCTGCTGGAAAACATCGCACTTTTATGCATGGTTGCCAGCATTGAGATCGCGTGGGGCAGATTTCGGGTTTTTTGATTTCATCCCCATGCCAAGTCAACGCGCGACGGGTGCGGAAACCACCCATCGAGGCCCCTGACCGCGGGTTTGACACCGCAACATCCCGCCCCCTCGACAATCCCCGCCCCGCGACGCAGGTTGCGCCAAACCTGAACCGGAGCCGCCATGGACCTGACAACGCTGGTGATCGCCGCCGCCGCCCTTGCCTTGGGCGGGATCGTCAAGGGCGCGACGGGGGCGGGGGCGCCCGTGGTCGCGGTGCCGGTGCTGGCGATGTTGTATGACGTGCCCTTTGCCGTGGCCGTGTTCACCATGCCGAACCTTCTGTCCAATATCTGGCAGGCCTGGTCACTGCGCGGGCATCAGCGCGATCCGCGGTTCACGGCGGTCTTTGCCGCATCCGGCGCAGCGGGGGCGGGTGTGGGGTCGATCCTGCTGGCCAACCTGCCGGCCGAGGCGCTGACGCTGGCGGTGGCGGGCGCGGTGTTCCTGTATCTGGGGTTTCGCATCACCAGCCCTGACTGGTCGCTGTCATTCGACCAAGCGCGGCCCTTCGCCCCTGTGGCAGGCTTTGCGGGCGGGGTGTTGCAGGGCGCGGCGGGGGTGTCAGCGCCGATCTCGATCAGCTTTCTGAACGCCATCCGCCTGCCGAAACCCGAATTCATCGCCACGATTTCGGTGTTCTTCATGGCGATGTCGGCGGTGCAGATCCCCGTGTTGACCCATCTGGGCATTCTGACGTGGGAGCGCGCGGGGATCGGGTTGTTGTCCACATTGTGCCTGTTGGCCGCCATGCCGCTGGGCGCGCGGCTGACCCGGCATGTGTCGCCGCGCGGGTTCGATCGCATCATCATGGTGCTGTTGGGCGCGATGGCGGTGGTGTTGGTGGCGCGCGCGCTGTTCTGAAACGCTGTTCCGGAACGCTGGCCTCAGGCCGCTTCGTCCTGTTCGGACGCCTGTTTCTGCCACAGGCCCCAGTAGCGGCCCTGCCGGGACAACAGGTCGTGGTGGCTGCCTTCCTCGACGATCTGGCCGTCTTCCAGCACGATGATGCGGTCGGCATCCGCGATGGTGGACAGCCGGTGCGCGATGGTCAGCACCGTGCGCCCCTCGCCCGCCAAGGCCAGCGCCGCCTGAATGTCGCGTTCGGTTTCGGTGTCGAGCGCCGATGTCGCCTCGTCCAGCAGCAGGATCGGCGGGTCCTTTAGCAGGGTGCGGGCGATGCCAACGCGCTGTTTTTCGCCACCCGACAGTTTCAGCCCACGTTCGCCCACCGGGGTTTCATAGCCTTCGGGCAGCGACAGGATGAAATCATGGATCTGCGCGGCCCGCGCGGCGGCCTCGATCTGATCCTGCGTCGCGCCGGCGCGGCCATAGGCGATGTTGTAGCGGATGGTGTCGTTGAACAGCACGGTATCTTGCGGCACCACGCCGATGACGTCATGCAGGGACGCCTGCGTCACATCGCGCACATCCTGCCCGTCGATGCGCAGCGCGCCGCCCGTCACGTCGTAGAACCGGAACAACAGCCGCCCGATGGTGGATTTGCCCGATCCCGACGGGCCGACGATGGCGATCTTCTGCCCCGGCTCGGCGACGATGCTGACACCTTTCAGGATCGGCCGCGCCGCGTCATAGCCGAAATGCACATTGTCCAGTTCCACGCGCCCCCCGGTGACGCGCAGCGCGGGAGCGCCGGGCTTGTCCTTGACCTCGGCGGGTTGCTGCAACAGGGTGAACATCTCGCCCATGTCCACCAGTGCCTGCCGGATTTCGCGATAGACCGTGCCAAGGAAGTTCAGGGGCAGCGTGATCTGGATCATGTAGGCGTTCACCAGCACGAAATCCCCCACGGTCAGCGCGCCGGCCTGCACGCCGATGGCGGCCATCACCATGACGATGACCAATCCGGCGGTGATGATGAAGGCCTGCCCGAAGTTCAGGAACGCCAGCGAATAGGAGGTTTTCAGCGCCGCCGTTTCGTAGCGTTCCATCGCGCGGTCATAGCGGGCGGCTTCACGGGCTTCGGCGCCGAAATATTTTACCGTCTCGAAATTCAGCAGGCTGTCGATGGCCTTCTGATTGGCGTCGGTGTCCTGATCGTTCATCTCGCGGCGCAGTTTCACCCGCCATTCGGTGACGGCAAAGGTGAACCAGACATAAAGCGCGATGGTGACGGTGATGACCACCAGATACCAGACGTCGAACATGAAGAACAGGATGCCGGCCACCAGCATCAATTCAAGGATCAGCGGCCCGATGGAGAACAGCATGAAGCGCAGCAGGAAATCCACGCCCTTCACGCCGCGCTCGATGATGCGCGACAGGCCGCCGGTCTTGCGCGTCAGGTGATAGCGCATCGACAGGGCATGGATGTGCTGGAACGTTTCCAGCGCCAGCATGCGCAGCGCGCGCTGGCCCACGGCGGCAAAGATCGCGTCGCGCAACTGCTGGAACCCGTTCGACAAAAGCCGCGCCATGCCATAGGCGACCGTCAACCCCACGGCCCCCACGCCAAGCGTGCCAATGGCCGCGCCGGGCGCGAGCGCATCGACCGCCCATTTATAGACGATGGGCGTAGCGACCGTGATCAGCTTGGTCAGGATCAGCACCAGCATCGACCACACGACGCGGTGGCGCACCCAGACCATGTCCGGTTCGCGCGGCCAGAGGTAAGGCAGCACGGCACGGATGGTACCCCAGCCCGATCCGCGCTGGCGGGCGATTTCGTCAGCGGATGCGGTGTGGACGGGGCGAGAGCCGCGCATGGGGTAACCTTGTGTCGGGATGTGGCCGTTTCAGATAGGCCGTTGCGTCGGGAATGGCCAGAGCAGGCAGTGCCACAGCCGTTCGTGACATTGCAGGCAGGTCCGGGTGTCTGGTCACGCGTTCAGGCGCGGGCCGGATCAGTCCGGCAGCGCGAACACCTGACCGGGATAGATCAGGTCGGGATCGCGGATCGCATCCCGGTTTGCCTCGTAAAGCCGGGTATAAAGCACCCCGGACCCATAGCGGTCGCGGGCGATGGCCCACAGCGTTGACCCCGGCTGCACCGTGATGGCGGTGACCAAGGGCCGGGGCGGCACGGGGCTGGCATCGGGGGCGGACCCGGC
>JBGSJU010000037.1:0-14566 GCA_041741655.1 Rhodobacterales bacterium | reverse complement strand
TCTGGCCCTGATCCGCGCCACCGAGCAAGCCGAGGTCGATGATACCCGCGTGCGGTCCGAAGTGGGCACCATGCTGGCGATGGCCGAGGCCGACGCCAAGGCGACGACGGAACGCGCCGCTGCGCAAAAGGCCAAACTGCTGGCCGAGGCCGAGGGCCGCAGCGCCGTAATCACCGCCGAAAACAGCCAGAGCGCCGAATTGATGGCAATGAAACTGGACGAGGCGCGCATCCGCACCCTGCCCGAGGTCGTGGAACGGATGCTGAAGCCTGCCGAAAAGATCGACAGCATCCGCATCAACCACATCACTGGCATGGGCAATTCGGGAGGCCGTGCCGGTGGGGAAGGCGGTGGCGGTCACGATGGCGGCACGGTCAACCAGCTGGTCGATGGTGTGCTGTCGATGGCGCTGCAACTGCCCGCCGTGCAGCGGCTCGGCGAAGAGGTCGGCATGAATATCGGCGATGGGGTGCGCGGCGTTGCAGCGCAACTGGATCGCCGCAGCAGCGCTGCGCGCGCCGTGAAACCCGACGACACCGCATCCAAGGACTGATCCGGGCCAGCCCGTACCGGGCCCCGTCACTGTTGCAACCCCACAGGAGAGATTGACATGACTTTTTCGCGTAGAAGCTTTCTGGCCGGATCGTCGGCGCTGGCCCTTTCTGCCGTGCCGATCATTGGTCGGGCCCAAAGCGACAGCATCATCTTTGCGTCGATCCTTGACCTGTCAGGCGGTCTGGACATCTACGGCACGGCGATGGCAGATGCCACGGCGCTGGCCATCGACGACATCAACGCCGCAGGCGGCCTGCTGGGCAAACAGGTCGAGCTGAAGATGTATGACGCACAGTCCACCATCCAATTCTACACGCAATACGCCACCCAGGCGGCGGCGGGCGACCGGGCGGCGACCGTGCATGGCGGCATCACCTCGGCCAGTCGCGAAGCGATCCGCCCGACGCTGGCGCGGTTCAAGACGATGTATTTCTACAATACGCAGTACGAAGGCGGCGTTTGCGATTTCAACAACTTCTGCACCGGGTCCACGCCCGCGCAGACGGTGGCCAAGGTTGTACCTTATGCGATGAACAAATGGGGCAAGAAGGCCTATATCATCGCTGCCGACTACAACTACGGCCAGATCATCGCGCAATGGGTCGAACGGTTCGTCAAGGAACAGGGCGGCGAGGCGGTCGCCATCGAATTCTTCCCGCTGGATGTCACCAACTTTGGCCCGACCATCAACAAGATCCAGCAGGCCAAGCCCGACATGGTGTTCTCGGCTCTTGTCGGTGGTGCGCATGTGTCTTTCTACCGCCAGTATGCGGCGGCGGGCATGATGAAGGAAATCCCCATTGCCTCGACCACCTTTGGCATCGGCAACGAACACAAGCTGATCTCGGCCGAGGAAGGCAACGGGCTGCTTGCGGCCTATTCCTACTTCGAAGGCGTGCAGAATGCGGAAAACGCCGCTTTCCTCGCGCGGATGGATGCCAAATTCGGCGACAAGCGCGCCACGATGAACGAACTGACCGTGCGGTCCTACGAGGGCGCGATGCTATGGGCCGAAGCGGTCAAGCTGGCGGGCAGCACCGAACACGCCGCGGTGTCGGCCGCGCTGCAATCGGGGCTGACGTATAATGGCCCGTCAGGCCCGATCACCATTGACCCGCAGACCAACCATGCCATCCAGAACGTGGTGCTGGGCGAATTGAAGGATCAGGAATTCACCATCGTCGAAAGCTACACCGCGCAACCTCCGGCCGACACCCAGCTGGTGTGCGACCTGAAGGCCAATCCGACGCTGTCCACGTTCTACTTCGAAAACGGTCTGGCCGCAGCTGGGATCAAGTGATCGCGGCACCCCGCTGATCTGACCCAAGGCCGGGAGCGTGAGCCCCCGGTCACCCCCTTTAATTTTCCCGCAGCCCGGTCACCTGACTGGCGCACCCCAATCATGACGGAGAGCCTTGTGGATCTCGTGGCGGCCATCGGCCTGCAACTCGTGTTTGTCATCGCGAACCTGGCGCTGATCAGCCTTGGGCTGGCGATCATCTTCGGCATGATGCGGGTCATCAACCTGGCGCATGGCGAGTTCCTGATGCTGGGCGGCTATACCGTGGTGGTTTCAACCAACGCGGGTGTCAACATATGGGTGGCGATGCTGATCCTGGCACCGCTGGTGGTGGGGATCATCGGTGTGATCGTGGAACGGTTGCTGATCCGCTGGTTGTATGGCCGGATGGTGGACACATTGCTGGCGACCTGGGGGCTGTCCTTGCTGCTGGTCGGTCTGGTCACGTCGATCTTTGGCGCATCCACCGCCACGACCGTCGCGCCGCCGCTGGGCGCGATCAAGATCGGCAGCTATTCCGCCTCGGGCTACGAGGTGTTCCTGATCCTGATCACCATCGTCCTTCTGTTTCTGGTCTGGCTGACGCTGCGCTACACCAAGCTGGGCCTGCTGGCGCGCGGCACGATGCAGAACCCGGAAATGGCTTCGTCGCTGGGCGTGTCCACCAGCCGGATCTACATGATCACCTTCGGGCTTGGCGCGGCGGTGTCGGGGCTGGCGGGCGGATTGCTGGCACCGATGACCGGCGTGCTGCCCACGATCGGGGCCACCTATATCGCCAAGGCCTTCATCACGGTGATCTCGGGCGGGTCGGCCATTCTGGCGGGTACGGCGGCGGGATCAGTCCTGCTGGGCGGGCTGAACGGCATCTTTTCCTTTGTCGCCGGATCGACCTTTGGCGAGATCGCGCTGCTGTTGGCCGCCATTGTCCTGCTGCGCCTGATGCCGCGCGGCATCACCGGCCGCTTTTTCCGGAAATCGCTATGAACAGCCTGATGCTGCGCCAGATGCGCCCGACCTTTGCCTATGCCCTTCTGGGGATCATCTTCATGTTCGGCGCCCCGCAGGTGCTGCAACTGTTCACGATCATCAACCTGACCACGGCCATCGCGCTGGCGGTGCTGGCGCTCAGCCTCGCGCTGGTCTGGGGCTATGGTGGCATCCTGTGCTTTGGGCAGGTCGCATTCTTCGGGCTTGGCGCCTATGCCTACACGATTGCCGCGATCAACTTTGGCGACTCGACGCCCGCAATCCTGGTCGCGGTGCTGGTCACGGCGGCCTTTGCGGCGGCGCTGGGATATTTCATCTTTTTCGGCCGGGTGTCGGACGTTTATCTGGGCGTCATCACGCTGACCGTCACGCTGATCTTCTTTTCGCTGATCCGCCGCACCTCGGGGCCGGAATACAAGATCGGCAATGCACTGCTGGGCGGGTTCAACGGCGTATCATCGCCGCCGATCAACCTGCCGTGGAACACTGGCAGTTTCCTGTTTCCGGAACAGGTGTTCTACGTCGCCATGGCCGCGCTGATCCTGTGCTACCTGTTCGTCGGCTGGCTGGTGAACACCCGCTTTGGCCGGGTCTGCGTGGCGATCCGCGAAAACGAACTTCGCGCCGAACTCTTGGGCTACGACTCGCGCCTGTACAAGTTGGGCATCTTCACCATCGGGGCCGCGATTGCCGCCATCGGCGGGGTGCTGTTCTGCAACGGCGTTGGGCGGATCACACCGGATGTGTTCAGCCTGTATAACGCGGCATTGACGATCATCTGGGTCATCGTGGGCGGGCGCGGCACGCTGATCGGCCCCATCGGGGCGACATTCGCGCTGTTCTACCTGACCTCGGCGCTGGGGGGGCAAAGCCTGCTGAACAACAACCTGGTGCTGGGCGTGATCCTGATCGTGTTCGTGCTGCTGGTGCCCAAAGGTGTCGCGCCAACGGTGGTCGATTGGGTGAACGGGCGGCGCAGACCGGCCCCGCAGCGGTCCAGACGGCGCGCGCGCCCGCAGACGGAGCGGATGGAATGACCCGGCAACGTGGCGATGTGGTGGTCGAAACGCGCGGATTGTGCATGCATTTTGGCGGCGTGCGCGCCGTGGATCAGGTGGATTTCACCCTGTTTGACCGCGAATTGCGTTGCCTGATCGGGCCGAACGGCGCGGGCAAATCAACGTTCTTCAAATGCCTGACCGGTCAGTTGACGCCAACCGCGGGCGAGGTGCTGATCCGCGGCCAGGTCATGACCGGGGCCGAACCGTTCGAGGTCGCCAGCCTTGGCGTGGGCATCAAGACCCAGGTGCCCAACGTTTTCGACGGGCTGAGCGTGGACGAAAACCTGTGGGTGTCGGCGCGGCGCTGGCACGATGAGCGGCGCACGCGCAGCATCGTGGCGGAAACCATCGAACGGCTGCGGCTGGGCGACATCCGCCGGATGCAACTTGGGCGACTGGCGCACGGCCAGCGGCAATGGGTCGAACTGGGCATGGTGGTGGTCGCCGAACCCTGGCTGATCCTGCTGGACGAACCCGCCGCCGGCATGACGCACGAGGAAACCTTTCGCACCGCCGCGTTGATCGAAGAGATCAATCAGACCACCGCGCTGATCGTGGTCGAACATGACATGCAGTTCATCCGCCTGATCTCGCGCAAGGTCACGCTGTTTCATGAAGGCGGCATCCTGATGGAGGATACCATGGACGCCATTTCGGCGGACAAGCGGGCGCGCGAAGTCTATCTGGGGCACCGCGCATGACCGCCTTGTTGAAAGTTTCGGGCCTGCGCGCGGGCTATGGCCGGGTGCCGGTGCTGCATGGCATTGACCTGACGGTGAACGAGGGCGAGATCCTCGGCGTGCTGGGTCACAACGGTATGGGCAAGTCCACGCTGTTGAAAACGCTGATGGGGATTATTCCGGCCAGCGGTGGCAGCATTGTGTTCGATGGGCAGGACCTGTTGCGGATGCGGTCTTCGGGCCGCGCGCAACTGGGCATCGGTTACGTGCCGCAGGGGCGCGGCGTCTTCCCGAACCTGTCGGTGCGCGACAACCTGCGGATGGGCGTCGTGGCGCATGATCTGGACGAAGACACCGCAATCGACCGCGTCATGACCGATTTCCCGCGTCTGGCACGCCTGTTGGACCGCGACGGCGGCGCGTTGTCGGGCGGCGAACAGCAATTGCTGGCGCTGGCGCGTTGTCTGGTGTCGGAACCTGACCTGATCCTTCTGGACGAACCGACCGAAGGTATCCAACCCTCGATCATCGACGAAATCATCGACCTGCTGAAAGAGCAGAACCGCCGCGAGGGGCTCAGCATCGTGCTGGTCGAACAGAGCCTTGATTTCATCACCGCGCTGTCGGACCGCGTGCTGTTGATCCAGAAAGGCCAGATCGTGGGCGAGGTGGCGGGGTCCGAGGCCGCCGATCCGGCGCTGATCGAGGAATTCACCGGGTTCGGCGCGCCGGGTGGCAAAGCTGCCAAGCCCGCGTCCCCGGCGCTTGGCGCACTGAAATCCGACCGCCCGATGGCTGCGACCCATACGACGCACAAGCCAGATCCGAAACCGGCCGCCGCCCACAGGCCCGCCGCCCCCAACTCTACCCAGCGCCCGGCCACACCGGCACCGTTGCAAGAAAGGATGTCCTACATGACTGTCCAACGCCCGACCCACGCGCAGATGAAAGCCGTCGTGGCCGAACTGGGCATGAACATGTCGGATGCCCGCGTGCAAGAGTTTCTGGACGTGATGCAGCCCACGCTCGATGCCTATGACGTGGTGGATTCGCTGCCGGATTACCTGCCCCCCGTGCTGTATCCGCGCACGTCAGGGTATCGGCCCACCGCCGAAGAAAACCCGATGAACGCCTGGTATGTAAAGACCGACATTCGCGGTGCGCCGCGTGGCCCGCTGCTGGGCCGCACCATCGCGTTGAAGGACAATGTCTGTCTGGCAGGTGTGCCGATGATGAATGGTGCAGCAACATTGAAAGGTTATACACCCGATATCGATGCAACTATCGTCACCCGCCTGCTGGAGGCGGGCGCGACCATCGTGGGCAAGGCGCATTGCGAATATTTCTGCCTGTCGGGCGGCAGCCATACCAACGCCACCGGCCCGGTGCATAACCCGCACAAGCACGGCTATTCGGCGGGCGGGTCGTCGTCGGGGTCTGGCGCGCTGGTCGGCGCTGGTCTTGTCGATATGGCCATCGGTGGCGATCAGGGCGGGTCAATCCGGATGCCCGCATCGTTCTGCGGCGTTTACGGCATGAAACCCACGCATGGGCTGGTGCCCTATTCCGGGATCATGCCGATCGAAAACACCATCGACCACACCGGCCCGATGACCCAGAACGTCATGGACAATGCCCTGATGCTGGAAGTCATCGCCGGGGCCGACGGGCTGGACCCGCGCCAGTATGACGTTGTCACCGACCGCTACACCGCATCGGTCAATCGCGGTGTGTCGGGCCTGCGCATCGGCGTGGTCAAGGAAGGCTTTGGCCATCCGCAGTCGGAATCCGATGTGGACGCCAAGGTGCGCGCCGGGGCGGAGATGTTCCGCCGTCTGGGTGCGACTGTCGATGACATCTCGATCCCGTGGCATCTGCACGGTCCGGCAATCTGGACCCCCATCGGGCTGGAAGGGCTGACCAACCAGATGATGATCGGCAACGGCTTCGGCACCGGGTGGGAAGGGCTCTACACCACCTCGCTCTTGGACTATCATTCCAACTGGCGCTCGCGGGCGGATGAACTGTCCGACACGCTGAAGATCTCGATGCTGGTCGGGCAATATCACCTGAAACACACACGCGGACGGTATTATGCCAAAGCGCAGAACCTGTCGCGGCAGTTGCGCGCGGAATACAACAAGGTGCTGGCGTCCTACGACCTGCTGTTGATGCCCACCACACCGATGAAGGCGACGCCGCTGCCGCCCGCCGACGCCACGCTTGCGCTGTGGATTCAGCGCGCGTTCGAGATGCTGCCCAATACCTCTCCCTTCGACGTGTCGGGGCATCCGGCGATGTCGATCCCCTGCGGCATGTCGGACGGGTTGCCCATCGGGATGCAACTGATCGGGCGGCGCTACGAGGAAAGCACGATCTACCGTGCCGCCGGGGCCTTTGAACAGGCCGGCAACTGGCGCACGATGTAAACCATGACCGCGCGGGTCACATCACGGCCGGGCATCCGCCCCGCAAACGGCTTGTCGCATGTTGCGGGGTCTACTGAACGCCCGCTGCTGACTGCCACCATCCCTGCCTTTCTGGCCGAGGTGGTCCGCCGACACGGTCATCGCACGGCGGCGGTGTTCCGGCAGACCGGCGACCGCTGGACCTATGCCGAATTTGCCGCGCTGGTCGACCGTCTGGCGGCGGGGCTGCTGGCGATCGGGGTCTATAAAGGCGACCGCGTCGGCATCTGGTCGCCAAACCGGCCCGAATGGCTATTGGCGCAATTCGCAACAGCGCGGATTGGCGCGATTCTGGTCAACATCAACCCGGCCTATCGCACATCGGAACTGGACTATGCGCTGAACAAGGCCGGCGTGTCCTGCCTGATCATGGCGCCACAGTTCAAGTCCTCGGATTACATGGCGATGCTGGCGGAGCTGGCCCCTGAAATGTCCACCTGCCCACCGGGCCGGTTGCGCGCCGCGCGGCTGCCGCATCTGCGCGCGGTGGTGCAGATGGGGCCGAAACCCCGCCCCGGTGCGCTGGCCTTCGAAGATCTGTTGGACCGTGGCAATCGCGCGGTGCGCACCCGGCTGGACGCGATCAGCGCCGGCCTGTCGCCGGATGATGCGATCAACATCCAATTCACGTCGGGGACCACTGGCGCCCCCAAGGGTGCCACGCTGACTCACCGCAACATCGTCAACAACGCGATTTCCACCGCGCGGGCCATGCGGCTGCAACCGGGCGAGGGGCTGTGCATCCCGGTGCCGTTCTATCACTGCTTCGGCATGGTGCTGGGCAATCTGGCCGCCTGTGCCTATGGCGCGGCGATGGTCATCCCCGGCGAGGCGTTCGACGCCCGCGACACGCTGGCCGCCCTTGCCGATGAAGGCTGCGCGGCCGTCCACGGCGTGCCAACGATGTTCCAGGCCATGCTGGATCACCCTGACTTTGCCACATTCGACCTGCGCGCCTTGCGCACCGGCATCATGGCGGGCGCGCCCTGTCCGGAACCGTTGATGCGCCGGGTTATCGATCACATGCACTGCCATCAGATCACCATCGGCTATGGCATGACGGAAACCAGCCCGATCTCGTTCCAGTCAGCGGTTGACGACCCGGTGGATCGGCGCGTGTCCACCGTGGGCCGCATCCAGCCGCATGTGGAATGCAAGGTAGTGGGGCCCGATGGACACACCCTGCCGGTCGGGCAACAGGGCGAATTGCTGACGCGCGGCTATCTGGTGATGCAGGGCTACTGGAACGATCCCGACCGATCCGCCGAGGCGTTGCGCGGCGGCTGGATGCATACCGGCGATCTGGCCACGATTGATGCCGAGGGCTATTGCCGCATCACGGGCCGATCCAAGGACATGCTGATCCGGGGTGGCGAAAACATCTATCCGGCGGAAGTTGAAGCGTTCCTGGGCAGCCATCCCGACATCGCACAGGCGCAGGTGTTCGGCCTGCCCGATCCGAAATATGGCGAAGAAGTCGCGGTCTGGATCATTCTGCGCCCCGGCACCACGATGACCGCGGATGCATTGCGCGACTGGTGCAAGGGCAAGATCGCGCATTACAAAGTGCCGCGCCATGTGCGGTTCGTGACGGAAATTCCGATGACCGTCACCGGCAAGCCGCAGAAATTCGTGATGCGCGACAAGATGCTGGCCGAGATGGGGCGGAAAGGCTAGCCGCGGTGGTGACGCGACCAAAGTTGGTCCGGCGCTGACGCGTTTGGCCCGTGCGCAGGAGCCAGAGCGCCCGCCCCGGGCTTGACCCGGGGCCTCGCGCGTCAAACGCAGCCCGGCTGGAAAGAGAGGCCCCGGGTCAAGCCCGGGGCGGGGTCACCCGGTGATGGGGGAAAGCCGTTCAACGCGACAGGCGCACGCCCTTACAACTGAACGCCCTTGGTCAGCGCGCCGTCGATTACCAGATTGGTGCCGCTGGTGAAACTCGACGCGGGCGATGCAAGAAACACCACGCCGCGCGCGATCTCCACAGGGTCCGCCATCCGGCCCATCGGGTTCATCGCAAGCGCGTCCGCAAACAGTGCTGGGTTGTTGCGCTCGATCGACTGCCAGATGCCACCGTCGAAATAGGTGTTGCCCGGCGACACGGTATTGGCGCGGATGCCCTTGGGGGCCAGTTTCATGGCCAGTCCCTGCGCGTAATGCACCAGAGCCGCCTTGAACGCGCCGTATGCGGGTCCGGTGAAATCCACCTCGCGGCCCGACACCGACGAGATCAGCGTGATGGACGCCGCGCTGGATTTTTCCAGCCAGGGCAGCGCGGCATTCACCAGCCGCACCGAATGCATCATGTCTGTCTCGAAACCTGCCTGCCACGCCGCCTCGTCATCGGCCACGGCCAGCGCGGACACATTGCCCACCACGATGTCGATGCCACCCAAGGCCGCTGCGCTGTCCTGCACCCAGGATTTCAGTGCATGCGCATTGGCGACATCCACTGCGCGGCCAAACGCATGGCCGCCCTTGGCCTTCAGCGCGTCCACCGTGGCGGTCACGCCCTTGGCATCGCGGGCGCAGACCGATACCGCAGCGCCCTCGGCAGCGAAAATCTCGGCGCAATGCAGGCCGATGCCCTTGGTGCCGCCAGTGACCAGCACGCGCAGCCCTTTCAGTCCCAGATCCATGGTCTTGCTTCCCTTCAGCCCAGATACTTCTTCAACATCGACGCACCCAGCGAATATTTCGGGTCCACCATATTGCCCACCCGCATCTTGCCGGCCTGCGTGGCCAGGAAATACGCCTCGGATTCCTCGAACCCGTAATCCTCCACCATCCAGCGGATCAGGTCGCGATAGGCCATGCGGGCGGCATCCTCCATCGGGCGGGCCGATCCGACGGCCATGATGAAATCCGCGGTTTCCAGCCGCACACCGGGGATCGACCAGCCCTTGATCAGGTCGATCTGCACGGTCACCGTGGCCGGGATTTCCACCGCCACGCCGCACAATTCGCCATCGCCCTGCCGCCCGTGGCAATCGCCGATGTAGAAAAACGCCTCGTCGCGCTGAACCGGGAAATACATCACCGATCCGGGGGCCACATCCGGCAGGTCCATGTTGCCACCGTAATAATCCGGCACCAGCGAGGAAATCGCCTCGATTTCCGGGCTGACGCCCATGGTGCCCACGAACGGCTCGTAGGGCAGCGTGATGCGGTCGGAAAACTGCACGCCGTCCGGCGTCACGACCATCTTCTTGACCCGTTCCGCAATCGGCGCATTCAGATGCGTCAGGCTGGACGCCACCAACCCGCCGAAATCCGGGATCAGCGCGGTGGTGCCCACCGGCTGCGGCCCGCGCGGCAACAGGCTATGGATATAGACCGCCAGCACATCGCCTTTTTGCGCGCCCGCCACCGCGATGGGGCCGTTCTGCGGGTTCACAAATGGCATGTTCAGCACGCGCGACGGCAGATCGTCCTCGGTTTTCACCGCGCCGCCGAAGGCGTCCAGCGTCTCGACCGCCACCACGTCACCCGGCGCGATGCGCATGACCGGTTCGGCGTAGGGACCATAGACGTAGTGAAACTTTCCCTGCGCGGCTTCGCTGAGATGATGATGGGCGCCTGCGCGCCCCTGCGCCACGCCGCGCCGCGCCATTACCGAAGATGCGAGCCACGCCCTACGGTTATTCCCTTCCCGGTTCATCATTCCGTCAGAGTTTATGGTCTGATGGCCCATTGGCAAGCCGGATGACCGGCCCCGCGCCCACAAAGTCGCCGCAACGGGCCCCTGCGCCCTGTGCCGGGGCAAATGGCGCGCAAACGTCGCGGCCAGGACGCCTGTTCGGCTTCGTGAAACTGATGGGTGGTCGTGGAATATGCAGGCGGAAAGATCGCCGACTTTCGGGTGATCGAGGTTCTGGGCGCCCATGCCGTGTGCGCGACCGATCACCGCCACCCCGAAAGTGAGGCCGGTGCATGACTTTTCCGGGAACCTTCGTCCTTTATTCGGGAGCGGTACTGGCAGAAATCGCTGCCATATCCGGTCTGCTGGGTGGCGAGTATCGCTCTCAATAGACTGGAACGAAACCGGTGCAGGTCCACTTCCGACACTGTCCGGTTTTTTTTGGAGGAGCTCATAGTATCGGTTCAATAGCAATTCTGCATTTAATGACATGTTAGACGCACTGGATGTTGAACAATTCGAAAATCTAGATCCCGTCCCAGCAAGGAAAGTGCCTTTCGTCGAAGGTGGACGAAGCGTGGGTGACGTCGTTGGTACGCAGGCTTGAACGAGACGGAAGCTTACGGCTAGGTTCAAGATTGTGGCTTCATGGCCAGAGACCGCACGGCTCATTCTGGTGGCGCAACAGCGAACACTGCGAGGGGCAAAAGATGGGTGTTCTGCTTGCCGGATCAGGCAACCACAACGTCAAGCGGCGAGCCAATCGTGTAATGCGGATACAAGACACACTGGAGCAGGTTTGACCCAACTGTTTGCAACCCTTGTCATGATTGCCATTGCGCTGTGCGGGCTCGGCAGCCCGGCTGCGGCGCAAGAGCCGCCAATGGCAAAGCTGGAGCAGTTGCTGGAAGTCCTGTCGGACCCCGAGGTGAAAGCCTGGGTGGAGTCGCAGGCGAAGGCCTTGCCAGCCGTTACTGAGCCGGGAGCGGCTCTTGATGGCAGCATGATCTCACACAGCCTGGACATGATCCGGGCCCATGGCGCGCGACTGATCGGCGCCTTTCCTGCCTTGCCGGCCCAGTTCCAGCGGGCGCGCGACATCCTCCTGATTGAGTTCAATGACGAAGGCCCGATTGTCATCCTCGCGCTGGTCACAGGTTTCATCGCAGGCGGCATGGGGCTAGACTGGCTGATGCGCGCGCTGACCGGTGCCTATCGCAACTGGATGAAGGCGATCCCGATGACCAACCCTCGTGGGCGGCTCACGGCACTTGGCGCGCGCCTCCTCTACGCAGTGATGTCGATCGCGGCCTTCGTGATCGGCAGTGCGGGCGTGTTCCTGCTGTTCGACTGGCCGCTTCTTCTGCGTGAGATCGTGCTGGCCTTCTTGACCGCCGCCATCGTCACCCGTATCGCGCTGATGCTGGCCCGTGTGGCGCTGGTGCCGCCCATTCTCGGTTTGCCAAATGCGGCGGACTATCGCGTGGTTCCGATGACCGATGCGCGTGCAGCGCATTTCTATCGTTGGACCGGTCGTGTCGTTGGCTGGTTCATGTTTGTCAGCGCGACACTGGGCCTGATGCGGACCTTCGGCTTTGATGAACCGGGGCGGCTTGCCATAGGCAGCGTCACGGGGTTGGTTCAGTTGTCGCTGGTGCTGGCGGCGATCTGGTTGAGACCGGCAGAGCCGCAGGCAGCCCCCCCCGCACATCAGTCAGAAAGCCACGTCCTGGCTGTGGACCGTTTTTTTCGCCACGCTCTGGGTTCTGCGGATCAGCGGGGCTTACACGGCGTACTGGTTTCTGTTCGCCGCCGTGGCCCTGCCCGCCCTCATTTCCGCGACGCGAACGGCTGTTTACCATCTGCTGCGCCCGCCCGAAGACGACACGCCCCCGTTCCCACAGGTCGCCATCGCGGTCATCGATCGGGGCCTTCGCGTCTGCCTGATCCTGGCCGGCGCTTATCTTCTTGCGAGCGTCTGGGGAATTGGGCTGCAGGTCATGGCACAAGGAGACAGCGCGACGGAAAGACTGCTGCGTGGCGGCCTCCGGGCAGTCGTCATCCTGTTGGCGGCAGATTTCGGCTGGAGCGTTATCAAGGCAATGATTGCCCACCGGATGGGCGAGGATTCGCTGCAACCGGGGGACAAGGATTTGTCACAACCGGGGGGCGAAGAATCCGCCCCCATGGCCAACCCGAAGCAGGCGCGACTGCGCACCCTTTTGCCGATCGTGCAAAACATCCTATTCGCAGCGATCCTGGTGATGGCGGGGCTGATGATGCTTTCCTCGCTGGGGATCGAGATTGCGCCGCTTATCGCGGGCGCAGGTGTTGTCGGCGTAGCCATCGGCTTTGGCGCGCAAACAGTGGTCAAAGACGTGATCTCGGGCATGTTTTACCTCTTCGACGATGCCTTTCGCGTTGGGGAATACATCGAGACCGGCAGCCACAAGGGAACCGTCGAAAGTTTCAGCCTGCGCTCGGTCAAGCTGCGCCACCATCGCGGTTACCTGAGCACGGTTCCGTTCGGCGAACTGGGCTCGATCCAGAACATGAGCCGCGATTGGGTCATCGACAAGTTCAACGTGACCGTGGGCTATCAGACCGACATGGAAGTCCTGCGAAAGCTGATCAAGAAACTGGGCACCGAGCTTGCCGCCGATCCCGAATTCGCCCCCTATGTCATCGAACCCCTGAAGATGCAGGGTGTGCTGAGCTTTGGCGACTATGGCATCGCCGTTGGGCTGAAGATGACGACGATGCCGGGCAAGCAGTTTCAAATGCGGCGCAGGGCTTTTGTCAGGTTGAAGCAGATCTTCGATGAACAGGGGATCGAGATCCCATTACCGACCGTGCATGTGCAGGGAGGGGGTGAAGGGGCGGAAACCGCCGCGGCAAGGGCAATGATCGCGAACAAGGCGGCGCAGGAGGCGGCTTCGCCTCAGGCCTCCTGAGCGCGTCCGTGAGGCTCTGTCAGAAGAAACTGGTTTGAGGCGGGCAGAGCGTCTGCTTCGCTTTTGGCCATGACCCAAGACCGCCTTTTCTGCTACTTCAAGACCTCTCCCGAAATCATCCGTCTGGCGGTGATGATGTACATCCGGTTTCCGCTGTCGCTCCGCAACGTGGAGGATCTGCTCCACGCGCGGGGGATCGAGATCAGCGATGAAGCGGTGCGATATTGGTGGAACAGGTTCGGCCCGATGTGGTCTTGTCGCGGTTTGGTGCCGCTCCTTTGGTAGCGTAATGTGCAGCAAAGGCGATGAACCATGGGCACAGCCAGAACGGATGAATTTCGCAAGCATGCGGTGCGGATCGCACTGACCAGCGGGCTTTCACGCAAACAGATTGCCGTTGATCTGGGTGTCGGCATGTCGACGCTGAACAAGTGGATCACAGCGCATCGTGGCACGGATGTGGTGTCGCATCGCTGCGCAGCCGCTTCTGGCTTCTGGGCCTGACGCGGCGGGCAATCAGCCGCGCCAGGCGCGCCAGCCGCCGTAGCTGGTGATCTCTTCAGCGCCCTGCACGGCGTGGGCTTCGCACAGAAATCCGCTGACGGCGCTGCCGTCGGCCAGCGTCAGCTTGCCGATACCCAAAGGCGCCGGGATGCGGGCGACAAAACTGCCAAAGGCGGCGGCGGGCAGGGCCCAGACCTCGACCGTGATGCCGGGTCCGGCAAAGGCCGGATCATGGATCAGCCCCGGCTTTGGCGGCACCGTGCCGGGCAGGGCATACAGGCGATAGCCGGGCGCGGTGGTCGTTTCGGTCAGCAGGAAGCCGCCGGGGCCGGTCAGTTCGTGGTTCAACGGCATCCCCGTCAGATGCGCGCCGACCACCGCGATCGGCAGCCAGCCCTCCGGGACCCCGGGCTG
>JBGSJU010000036.1:0-3453 GCA_041741655.1 Rhodobacterales bacterium | reverse complement strand
GATGGTGACGGTGCCTTTGGGGAAGGCGTCCACCTCGGTCAGGGTTTCCACCCGCGCAAGGCGGCGGATCAGCACCTCGTTGCGGGCCCAGGCGGTGTGGGCTACCGCGCCGAAACCCGTGACGGCTAGGGGCACATGCAGCCCGGCGGGCACATGCATCTGCGCGCGGACCGACCGGATATCCTCGATCAGCCCGATCACCCAGCCCATCTCGCGGTCAGCCGCCGCATCCGCGATGGCGGGCGTCAGGTCGGGCCAGTCGGTTGTCACCAGCATCTCGGCCCGCTCGCCGGTCTGCGCCCAGATCTCTTCGGTGATGAAGGGCATGAACGGGTGCAACAGCATCATCGACCGGTCCAGCACATAGGCCATCACGGCGCGAGTTTCCGCCTTTTCCGCGTCCGTGCCATCCATCACCAGCGGCTTGGAAAACTCGACATACCAATCGCAGACCTTGCCCCAGACGAATTTATAGAGGGCATCGGCGGCGTCGTTGAACCGGTAATCGGCCAGCGCGGCATCCACCGCCGCCCGCGTGCGGGCGGTTTCGCCCAGGATCCAGCGGTTCAGGGTTGCGGTGGCCTTGGGGGGCGCGGATTGGGTCGCGTGCCCCTCCCACACCCCGTTCATTTCGGCGAAACGGCAAGCGTTCCACAGTTTCGTGCCGAAATTGCGATAGCCCGCGATGCGTTGGGTGTCGAGTTTCAGCACGCCGCCCAGCGAGGCCATCGCCGCATTGGTGAACCGCAACGCATCCGCGCCGTATTCGGCGATGATATCCAGCGGGTCGATGACATTGCCCAGCGATTTGGACATCTTCTTGCCCTTGGCGTCGCGCACCAACCCATGCAGATAGACCGTGTCGAACGGCACTTGGCCCACCACGGCCAGTTGCATCATCATCATCCGGGCGACCCAGAAGAACAGGATATCCGCCCCGGTGACCAGCACCGAGGTGGGAAAATACCGCTGCATTTCCGGGGTATCTTCGGGCCAGCCGAGCGTGCCGATGGGCCAGAGGCCGGAGGAGAACCAAGTGTCGAGGACGTCGGGGTCGCGATAAAGCGGCAGAAGACCGCTGCCCTGCACCCAGTCCTGCAGATAGTTCAGGTAGTCGTCGTGGGTCGCAACAATAACGATGCTGGAAAAGCCGTTATAGGCCGCAGCCGCCTGCGTGAAGATGACCTCTTCCTGCGCGGCGCAAAACGCGACGGTCTTGACCGTTTGCAGAAACTGCTTCTGGGCGGCCCAGTTCTCGGGTCGCGACCATTTGGGATCGCTGAACATCTCGTGCGCGGTCACGAAAAACGCGGGGTCTGGCCCATACCACACCGGGATCTGATGCCCCCACCAGAGTTGCCGCGATATGCACCACGGCTCGATGTTCTCCAGCCAATGATAATAGGTCCGCTCGCCCGACTCCGGGATGATCTTCACGCGCCCCGATTTCACCGCGTCCAGCGCGGGGCCGACGATTTTCGCGGTATCGACGAACCATTGATCGGTCAGCATCGGTTCGATCACGACCTTGGACCGGTCGCCAAACGGCTGCATGATCTTTTTGGCTTCGACGAGGGGGACGAGTGCGGTCTCGTCCCGGGCTTGACCCGGGACCTCTGCATCGGCCAGAGGCCCCGGCGCGGGGGCCGGGGCGGGGTTGGGTTTCACCGCCACCCTGCCCAGACGGGGGTCATCCGCGCGGGTCATCACCGCCAGACCCTCGGCGGTAATCTCGTCCACCACGGCCTTGCGCGCCACGAACCGGTCAAGGCCCCGCAGATGGTCGGGAACAAGGTTCAACGCGTCCACCTCGGCCTCGGACAGCGTCCGTTCGCCGCGCGCCACCGCGCCGGCAATCGCGGCGGCCTCATCATAGGGCGCGCCATCTGCCCGCATCTGCGCGCGGGTGTCCATCAGCCGGTAGCAGGGGATGCCGCTGCGTTTGGCCACGCCGTAATCGTTGAAATCATGCGCGCCGGTGATCTTGACCGCGCCGGACCCAAACGTGGGATCGGGGTATTCATCGGTGATGATCGGGATCAGTCGGCGGTGTTCCTTGGGCCCCACCGGGATTTCGCACAGCATGCCCACGATGGGCGCATAGCGTGCGTCACCGGGATGCACCGCCACCGCGCCATCGCCCAGCATGGTTTCGGGCCGCGTCGTGGCGATGGAAATGTAATCCCGCGTCTCGCGCAGGATTACATTCCCCTCGGCGTCTTTCTCGACATATTCATAGGTCGCCCCACCTGCGAGGGGGTATTTGAAATGCCACATGAAGCCGTCGGTTTCGATGTTTTCGACCTCCAGATCGGAAATCGCGGTTTCGAAATGCGGGTCCCAGTTCACCAATCGCTTGCCGCGATAGATGAAGCCCTTGTGATACATATCGACAAAGACCTTGATCACCGCGTCATGGAAATTGCCCTCTTCGCCCGCCGGTGCCCCCGGCGCGCCCGACATGGTGAACGCCTCGCGCGACCAGTCGCAGGATGCCCCCAGCCGTTTCAACTGGCCAATGATGGTGCCGCGCGATTTCTGTTTCTGCTGCCAGACGCGGGCGGTGAACGCGTCGCGGCCCATGGTGCGGCGATCCGGTTCCTGATGCAGCGCCATCTCGCGTTCCGTCACCATCTGCGTGGCGATGCCCGCATGGTCGGTGCCAACCTGCCACAGCGTGTCATGCCCCTGCATCCGGTGCCAGCGCACCAGAATGTCTTGCAACGTGTTGTTGAACGCATGACCCATATGCAGGCTGCCGGTCACGTTCGGCGGCGGGATCATCACGCAAAAGCTGGGCGCGCCGGGCTTGGCATTGGCGCCGGCGCGGCTGGACCCGGCCGCGTCCCATGCGGCGGAAATCCGGGCCTCGGCCGTGGCGGCATCAAAGTTCTTTTCCATGGGCATGGCGGCATTCCCTGCGATTTGTCGCCGGTGATCTAGCGGATGGGGCGTGAAAGGGAAAGCCGGCAAGGCTTGATCCATCGCGCCCGGCGGGGTCAGATGGGGCAAACGGAGGGCCGCGATGCGCGAAAGCTTTGTCGATCTGCCGGCGGGGCGGTTTTTCGTCCGGGAATGGGGCGATGCGGCCGCGCCGCCTGTGCTGTTGCTGCACGGGTTTCCGGAATATTCCGGGGCTTGGTCCGATGTGGCGGCGCGCCTGTCGGACCGGTTCCGCCTGATCGCCCCGGATCAGCGCGGCTATGGCCAATCCATCGCGCCGAAGGCCGTCACGGATTACGCGCCCGCGAAACTGGTTGCCGACATGGCCGCCCTGATCGACCAGATCCGCCAAAGTACGGATTTGCGGTCGATCCCGGTGGTGGGCCATGACTGGGGTGCGGCGGTGGCGTATGGGCTGGCGATCCTGCGCCCCGAACTGGTCTCGCGGCTGGCAATCCTGAACGGGGTGCATCCGGGGCCGTTCCAGCGCGCGCGGGCGGCGGGGGGCGC
>JBGSJU010000035.1:0-2301 GCA_041741655.1 Rhodobacterales bacterium | reverse complement strand
TGCTGATCGCATCGGCCGATGCGGTGGCGAAATATGGCCTGACGCCGCGCGCGCGGATCGTGTCCATGGCGACCGTGGGCGTGCCGCCGCGCATCATGGGCATTGGCCCGGCCCCTGCCACACAGGCGCTACTGGACCGGCACAACCTGCGCATGAGTGACATCGACCTGCTGGAGGTGAACGAAGCCTTTGCCGCACAGGCGCTGGCATCCTTGCGGCAATTGGGCCTGCCCGATGACGCAGCCCATGTGAACCCGCATGGCGGCGCGATTGCGCTGGGGCATCCCCTGGGCATGTCGGGCGCGCGGCTGGCGATTTCGGCCTCGCTATCGCTTGGCGACATGGGCGGAAAACGCGCAATCTGCGCGATGTGCATCGGCGTGGGCCAAGGCATCGCCCTGATGATGGAGGCGGTGTGATGCGCGACCTGTCCCCCCGTCCCGGCGATCTGGAGCCCATCGAGATCGCCAGCCGCGATGAAATCACTGCGCTGCAACTGACGCGGCTGCGTTGGTCACTGAACCATGCGTATGCGAATGTTCCGCACACCCGCGCCGCGTTCGATGCCGCCGGCGTGCATCCCGATGACCTGCATACGCTAGCCGATCTGGCGAAATTTCCCTTTACCACCAAACAGGATTTGCGGGCAAATTACCCGTTCGGGATGTTCGCCGTGCCGCGTTCCCAAGTGACGCGCATCCATGCGTCGTCTGGCACAACGGGCCAGCCGACCGTGGTGGGTTATACCGAAAACGATCTAAAAAACTGGGGGCAGGTCGTTGCACGCAGCTTGCGTGCGGCGGGGCTGCGGCGGGGCGATCTGCTGCACAACGCCTATGGCTATGGCCTGTTCACCGGGGGTCTGGGCATCCATCTGGGGGCCGATACGCTGGGCCTGTCCACGGTGCCGATTTCGGGCGGCATGACCCCGCGCCAAGTGCGGCTGATCGAGGATTTCAAACCCGACGGCATCACCGTCACGCCATCCTATGCCCTGTCGATCCTGGATGAGTTCAAGGCGCAGGGCCTTGACCCGCGCGCCTGTTCGCTGAAGGTGGGCATCTTCGGCGCCGAACCCTGGACCAACGCTATGCGGCGCGAAATCGAGGATGCGTTCGACATGCACGCCGTCGATATCTATGGCCTGTCCGAGGTGATGGGGCCGGGTGTGGCCAATGAATGCGTCGAAACCAAGGATGGCCTGCACGTCTGGGAAGATCATTTCTACCCCGAAATCATCGACCCGGTGACGGGCGCCGTGCTGCCTGATGGCGAAATGGGCGAGTTGGTGTTCACCTCCCTGACCAAAGAGGCGTTTCCGGTGGTGCGCTACCGCACCCGCGATCTGACGCGGCTGTTGCCCGGCACAGCGCGCAGCATGCGGCGGATGGAAAAGATCACAGGGCGCAGCGATGACATGATCATCCTGCGCGGCGTCAACGTGTTCCCGACCCAGATCGAGGAACAACTGATGCAGGTCGCCGACCTTGCCCCGCATTTCCAGATCGAACTGACCCGCAAGGGGCGGATGGACGAAATGCGCGTGCTGACGGAAATCGGTGTGGGCATCTTTGACCCGGATCGCCGGGTGGCGGCCGGCAAGGCGTTGGAACACCGGGTGAAACAGACCGTCGGCATCAGCGTCAAGGTCGAGGTGCGCGATTCGGGCGCGGTGGAACGCAGCCAAGGCAAGGCGGTGCGCATCATCGACAAACGCCCCAAGGAGACGTGAATGGCCCGCGGTCTGGCGCGCGACCATGACGAAAAACGCGGCGCGCTGCGCAAGGGCGCCGCGCGGTATTTTGCGGCCAACGGGTTCGACCGCGCGTCGATGACCGGGGTGGCACGGTCGCTGGGTGTGTCCAAGGCGCTGATCTATCACTACTGGTCATCGAAAGAGGACCTGCTGTTCGACATCTTCGATGCGCATTTCACGGAATTGCTGGACGCGACCGAAGCGGCGCGCGCCGACGGCCTGACCGGATTGATCGGCGCGATCCTTGCCGCCTATCAGGACGCCGACCCGGAACACAAACTGCAACTGGACGCGTTGAAACTGCTGCCCCCCGACCGGCAGGCCCCGCTGCTGGCGGCGCAACGCCAACTGGTGGCCCGGATGTCGGATGCGGTGGCGCTTCAGGCGCCGCATCTGACCGCCGATGAACTGCGCGCCGCGACCATGACGGTGTTCGGCATCGTCAACTGGGTTTACATGTGGCATCGGCCCGGCAAGGGCATGTCGCGCGCGTACTATGCCCGCTTTGCCGCCGATTTCGTCCGGGGCGGGCTGGCCGCGCTCTA
>JBGSJU010000034.1:0-3934 GCA_041741655.1 Rhodobacterales bacterium | reverse complement strand
CAGCCGCGACGGCCATTTGCGCCGGCTGCTGGGACCGGGACGTGCGCCTGCGGCCGGGGTGGCGCTGGCGCAGCTGTTGCAGGATGAGGACATGGTGGAACAAAGTCGGCGTTCGGGCCAACCGGGCTATTCGGCGGTTCGCCATGTCGATCTGCTGATCGCGATCATGGGCGAGGCGCGCCTGTTGCGCGCGATGACCGGCGCGACCGACATGGCCGGCGCCGGCGCGACTTGATTGCTAGACGAAGGCATCCGGCATGGACGCCTTGCGGGTGGCAACGAAATCCTCCAGCCCTTGGCGGATGCCGTCGTCCAGTGGCGGCGCGACATAATCGGCCAACAATCTGGTCACCCGTTCGCCCGCCAGCGCCATGGTATCGCGGCTGCCTTCGTCGGCCCATGTCTCGAACGGTTTGTAATCGAACAGGTCCGACCGCCAGAACGCGGATTTGAAATTGGCCTGCGTATGCGCGCAGCCAAGGTAATGCCCGCCGGGCCCCACCTCGCGAATCGCGTCCAGCGCCTGTGCGTCCGCGTCCATGGCGATGCCGCGCGCCATGTGGTGCAGGATGCCCAGCTGGTCGGCGTCCATCACGAATTTCTCGTAGGACGCGACCAGCCCGCCTTCCAGCCAGCCGCAGGCGTGCAGCATGAAATTGACGCCCGACAACAGCCCCATGTTCAGGCTGTTGGCCGATTCGTAGGCCGCCTGCGCATCGGGCAGTTTCGATCCGCAGAACGCGCCGGCGCTGCGATAAGGCAGCCCCATCCGCCGCGCCAACTGCCCCGCACCATAGGTGATCAGGCTGGCCTCGGGTGTGCCGAATGTGGGCGCGCCCGAGTTCATGTCGATGGACGTGACGAAGGCGCCAAAGATCACCGGTGCCCCGGGGCGCACTAATTGGCTGTAGGCGATGCCCGCCAGCACCTCGGCCAGCACCTGTGTCAGCGTACCCGCGACCGACACCGGGGCCATCGCGCCGCCGACGATGAAAGGCGACACGATGGCGGCCTGATTGTTAGCGGCGTAAACCTCCAGCGCGCCCATCATGGTGTCGTCAAAGGTCATCGGCGAGTTGATGTTGATCAGCGAGGTCATCACCGTGTTCGCCTGCACGAAATCGGCCCCGAACAGGATCGACGCCATATCGACCGAATCCTGTGCGCGGCTTGGTTCCGTGACCGACCCCATGAACGGCTTGTCCGATAGCGTCATATGCGCCAGCAGCATGTCCAGATGGCGTTTGTTCACCGCGATATCGGTGGGCTCGCACACCGTGCCGCCGGAATGGTGCAGCCATTTCGACATATAGGCCAGTTTCACGAAATTGCGGAAATCTTCCATCGTGGCATAGCGGCGGCCGCCCTTCGCGTCATGCACGAAGGGCGGGCCGTAAACCGGTGCCAACACGAGGTTTTTCCCGCCTACCGTGACATTGCGCGCCGGGTTGCGGGCGTGCTGGTTATAGGTCGCGGGCGCTGTGGCGCAGAGTTTCCGGGCCAGACCCTGCGGGATATGCACGCGCTCGCCCTCGATCTCGGCGCCCGCCGCCTTCCACCGCGCCAGGGCTGGGGCGTTGTTGACGAAATTCACCCCGATTTCCCACAGGATGGTGTCGGCATTCGCCTCGATGATCGCCAGCGCCTCGTCGTTCAGCACTTCGAAATTCGGGATGTTGCGGGTGATGTAGCTGGCGGTTTCGAACGACACCGCGCCGCGTTCCGCCCGCCGCACCGCCCCGCCGCCACCCCGCTGCCGTCGGGCCGTGGTATCTGGGCTGGTCGCCGTGGCCGTACCTGTGGCTGCATCGGTCATGGTCATGGCGTCACCTCCGGTCGCGGGCCTGCTGGGTAGTTTGTTTTAGCCCGGTCCTTGTGCCCGGGCATCGGGCGATTGCGGCCATTCCGCGACAAAGACGACATCAGCGGCGACATCTGCCCCCCACCCGACGCAACCGCCCTGTCACGCCCGCCACATTCAAATTCCTTTACATATCGAAAACTGCATCCAATAGTCGCTCCCATTCGTCATCATTCCGAACAATCGGGGCGAAGCGCGGGAATCACCCGCCTGAGGGAGGATAGCTTGAAAACACGTCGCAATCGGCGGGCCTTGCCCGTCGGCCACAGAAGTCTTGCCGCCGCAATGCTGGCCTTGGGGGCGATCGGGGTCGCCGCGCCGGCATCTGCCACCAATGGCTATTTCAGCAGTGGCACCAGCATCCAGTCCAAGGGCATGGCCGGCGCGGGCGTGGCGATTGGCACCGGGGTGATGGGGGCGGCACAGAACCCCGCAACCGCGCTCCGCTACGGCAATCAGGCCGAAGCCTGCCTGTCGCTGTTCGCCCCCGACCGCAGCGTGACGGTATCGCCGGGCGGACCGTTGACCGCCGGCACGTTCACCTCGAACAAGACGCTGTTTCCGGTGCCGTGTGGCGGCGTGAACTTTCAATTGAACGACTCCACCACGCTCGGCGTGCTGCTCTATGGCAATGGCGGCCTGAATACCGAATATGACACCAATTTCTTCGCCGGTCTGGGCGCGGGGTCGTCACCGCTTGGCGTGAATCTGGAACAGCTGTTCCTGTCGGTCAATCTGGCGCATCAGGTCAATGACCGCGTCACCGTCGGCATCGCGCCGGTAATCGCGGCGCAGCGGTTCAGCGCGACCGGGCTGGAGGCCTTTGCTGGCCTGTCGGCCTTTCCCGGTCAGGTCACCAACCGGGGCGACGATTTTGCCATCGGGGTCGGGCTCAATCTGGGGGCGCTGGTCGAACTGGCGCCGGGTCTGACGCTGGGCGCGAATTACCGCACCAGGATCGATATGGACAATTTCGACCGCTACGCCGGCCTGTTCGCCGAGGCCGGCGATTTCGACATCCCCGCAACGGTGGCACTGGGTCTGGCCTACACGCCGCAAGCGAACCCGGCCCTGACGCTGACGGCGGAATGGCAGCGGATCTTCTACGGCGATGTGGCGGCGATCGCCAATACCTCGGCCCCGCCCGGCGGTCCCTTGGGCACCGCGAATGGCGTCGGGTTTGGTTGGAAGGATATGGATGTCGTCCGCATCTCCGCCGAATATAGATATTCGCCGAAATGGACCCTGCGCGGCGGCGTGTCGTGGAATTCGGAATTCGCCGACCCGCCCGAAGCGGTGATCAACACGCTGGCGCCGGCGACACCGCAATGGCATGCCTCGATCGGTGCCACCTACGAATGGTCCGACCGCCGCGCGATCCACATGTCCTACACCCATGTCTTCGACAACAGCCTCAGCGGCGCAAACCCGGCGCTGACCGGGGTCGCCCAACAGGTCAGCGAGCGGATGAGCCAGAACGAACTGTCCGTTGCCGTGACGTGGAAATGGTGAGGCATGTCATCTGTTGACGGGACCGATTGATCGGAACGGGGCGGGCAACCGCCCCTTTTCTTGTCCGGCGCGACATGTCAGCCTCGGCCTGAAGGAGAACGCCCATGACCCGCGCCACCGCCATCACGGCCGCCCGCGCCGCCTTTGACGACGGGCGCTTTGCCGCGCGTCTGGCCGCACTGGTCGCGATCCCGTCGCAAAGTCAGGATCCCGCCGCCGCGCCGCATCTGTGCGCCTATCTGGATCATATCGCGCCACAGTATCAGGCGGCGGGGTTCACGACCGAGGTGGTGGAAAACCCCATCGCGGGTGGTCCGCCCCTGCTGCTGGCCGAACGGATCGAAGCGACGGATCTGCCCACCGTGCTGACCTATGGCCATGGCGACGTGATCCGCGCGCAAACCGACCTGTGGCGCGCGGGCCTCGCGCCGTTCCGGTTGGTGGCCGAGGGCGACCGTCTGTATGGCCGCGGCACGGCGGATAACAAGGGCCAGCACCTGATCAACCTGATGGCGCTGGAGGCGGTGATCGCGGCGCGTCAGCAGGCGGGCGGGCCTCTGG
>JBGSJU010000033.1:0-1599 GCA_041741655.1 Rhodobacterales bacterium | reverse complement strand
CCGGCGCCAAAGGCGATGGCGGCGGCGCGATCCTGCGTCAGGTCGAACGCATCGGGGCGGGCGAAATGGGCGGCGTCGCGGTTGGCCGACCCGAACATCAGGAAAACCCGGTCGTTTTCGCAATGCTGCACCCCGTCGATCACCGCATCCTGCGCGATGCGGCGCGGCGACATGCCGATCGGGCTGATCCAGCGGACATATTCCTCGAACGCATCGGCGTAGGTCGCCTGTCCGGCGCGGATCAGCGCCAGTTGGTCGGGATGCGCCAGCAACGCCCAGGCGGTGCCGGCGATGGCCTTGCGCGGTTCATTCTGGCCGCCGGAAATCGCCAGCTTCACATTCGCGCGGACCTGCGGTTCGGACATCCCGGCGCGTAACATGACCGACAGCAGCGATGGGGTGTCCTCGGTGCTGGCGGCGCCCATGCGGGCGTCGATATGGGCGTCGATGCTGGCGGTGCAGGTATGGCATTCCGCCTCGATGGCCGGGTCGCCGGCGTAATTGGCGCAACCCTGGATCATGCCGCGGCTGACGCGGTCCATCTCGCGCCAGTCCATGTTGGTCAGCCCGGTGATCGCGCACAGCGCCGCGCCCGACACCTGCATGGCGAAATCTGCCACCAGATCGGCGGTGTCGCGTCCTTGCAGACCGTCCAGCGCCTGCGCCACGATGGCGCGGAACTGCGCCGACCAGTGATCGCGCACCACCTTCGGGTTGACGGTGGGAAAGATGACCTTGCGTTCCGCCTGATGCGCGGCGCCGTCCTTGCGCATCATGTTCTCGCCCATCAGCCGCGTCATCAACCCCTGTGGCTGATGGCTGGAAAACACCGCGATCTGCTTTTCATAGCGGAACACATCGTCGCGGCGGGTGATCAGCGTGGCACCCAGTTGCGGCACATGCGCCACCGGGCATTCGGCCCGCATCCGGGCCAGCGTCGGGTAGGGGTCGGCGTGAAACGCGACCGGGTCGATGTCGAAATGGGGCGGGCGCATGGCGGATCCTCCTGTCCCCAGACTGCCGTCGGCGCGCGGCACTGGCAAGCGCGACGCGGCTGTGGCAAGGAACGCCATGCCCGTTGAACTGACGTCCCTTGCCGCCCTGCGCACGCTGCCCTTCGATCAGGTGATCGACGTGCGCGCGCCGTCGGAATACGCCGAGGACCACATTCCGGGCGCGATCAACCTGCCGGTGCTGTCGGACGCAGAACGCGCCCATGTCGGCACGATCTACAAACAGGTGGACCCGTTCGTCGCCCGCAAGGTTGGCGCAGCCCTGGTGGCCCGCAATGCCGCGCTGCATCTGGAAGGACCACTGGCCGACCGCCCGGGCGGCTGGCGTCCGCTGGTCTATTGCTGGCGCGGCGGTCAGCGGTCGGGGTCATTTGCGTCGATCCTGGCACAGATCGGCTGGCGGGTGGACACGATCCGCGGCGGGTACAAGGCCTACCGGGCGCATGTTGTCGGCCTGCTGCATGACGGGCCATTGCCCTATCGCCTGATCCCGGTCGATGGCATGACCGGCACGGCCAAGACCGCGCTGCTGGCGGCGCTGGCGGCGCAAGGCGCGCAGGTCGTCGATCTGGAGGCCTGCGCCAAC
>JBGSJU010000032.1:0-7082 GCA_041741655.1 Rhodobacterales bacterium | reverse complement strand
CGCGTCCTCGCCCACCACCGCGCGGCGCAGGCAAAACCGGGTCACCTGCGCCAGCGCGCCAAACGCCAACCCGATCAGGGCGCCGAACCAGACGGCAGCCTGCGGGGCGGTCAGGTTGTCAAAGCCAAGCGTTTCGTACATGTGGCCATCCTTTTGCCAAGAAAACGGGAATTCGTTCCGATTAGAACGGCATTTCCTGCAAAATCAAGCCGACATCCGGATCAAATATACATCCTGAGAGGGACGTTATTCGGATTTGTCCTTGGCATCGCCATCGCGGTCCCTTTGGCGCGCGGTTGCAAAGACAACGGCCCGGAACCTGCGTTCCGGGCCTGACGGTGTTCTTTTTTCCTGGATCAGCTTGCGTTGGTCAGCGCCCGCGGATGCGCGGGTCCAGCGCGTCGCGCAACCCGTCGCCCAGATAGTTGACCGACAGCACGGTCAGCGAAATCGCCACGCCGGGCCAGATCACGCGGGCGGGGTATTGCTGCATGTAATCGACCGCATCATACAACAACCGCCCCCAGGTCGGGAAATCCGGCGGGAAGCCGAGGCCAAGGAAGGACAGCGCCGATTCGGTGATGATCGCGGCGGCGATGCCCAGCGTGGCCGACACCATGATCGGCGAGACGACGTTCGGCAGGATGTGGCGCAGGATCATCTTGAAATCATCCGTGCCGATCGACCGCGCCGCGAGGACGAATTCGCGTTCCTTGAGCGCCAGAACCGACCCGCGCACGATCCGTGCCGTCGCCATCCACGAGGTGACGCCGATGGCGCCCACGATCAGGATGAAGGTGCCGCGTTCCGGGCCAAATGCGGCGGCCAGCGGTTCGCGGAACAGCGTGACCATCACCAGCAGCAGCGGCAACAGCGGCAGCGACTGGAAGATCTCGGTCAACCGCATCAGGGGCCAGTCCAGCCGGCGGAAATAGCCGGCCAGCAGGCCCACGCTGGAACCCAATGTGATTGCAAGCGACATTGCGGTCAGGCCGACGGAAATCGACACCCGCCCGCCCGCCATCATGCGCGCCAGCATGTCGCGGCCCAACTGGTCGGTGCCGAAAGGATATTCGAATGACGGCGGCTTGTTGCGGGCGCGGATGTTCACGAAGGTCGGGTCAACGCGCCAGATGAACGGGCCAAGGAACACCACCGCGACGATGGTCAGGAACACGATGGCCCCCAAGAGCGCGCCGCGATGGGTCTTGAACTGGTCCCAGATGTCGCGCCACTGGCTGCGGGGCGGGGCCGGGGCAATGGCGTCAGTCATAGCGGATCCTTGGGTCGATGATGCCATAGAGCACGTCGGCAATCAGGTTGAAGACCACGATCAGCAACGCAAAGATGAAGGTCAGCGTCTGCACCATGGGCAGGTCGTTCGCCTCGATCGCGCCGATCAGCAACTGGCCCAAGCCGTTCACCTTGAACACCTGTTCGGTGATGATCGCGCCGCCGAACACCTGCGGCACGCCGAGTGCGATCACGGTCACCACCGGGATCATCGAATTGCGCAATACATGGCCGAGGACAACGCTGCGTTCCGACATGCCCTTGGCGCGGGCGGTGCGCACATAGTCCTGACTGAGGTTGTCCAGCATCGAGGACCGCATGAACCGGCTGATCTGCGCCGCGTTGAACAGCGCCAGCACCGTCACCGGCATCACCATCTGGCGCACCTGCATCAGGAAACTGTCCCATGAATTGACCACCAGCGTGGTATCATAGATCGACGGGAACCAACCCAGTTCGACCGAAAAGATCACGATCAGCAGCACGCCTGTGAAGAAGGTCGGTACCGAAAACCCGACCATCGACACAAAGGTGCCGACCTGATCGAACATCGAATACTGCCGGTAGGCGGAATAGATGCCGATGGGCAGCGCGATCATCACGCCGAACAGATAACCCATGCCGACCACCCACATCGTTTGCGGCAGACGCTGCACCACGATGTCCATCACGGGCGACCGGGTCTGCCATGACAGCACGCGCAACTGACCGTCATATAGCCGGGTATCGGGCAGCCAGCCGAACAGCGCGCTGTCACGGGTCAGCGCGTCGATCATCACCGACGGTTCGACGACGAAGAACTGCCAGACCCATTTCAGATAGCGGATGTGCAGCGGTTCGCCGAGGCCAAGCGCGAGGCGCATCTTTTCCTTGACCTCGGGCGGGACGGTCAGGGGCACCTGCGCCATCGGATCGCCCGGCGCCAGTTCCAGCAGCAGAAAGATGACCAGACTGATGACCAGAAGCGTCGGAATAGCCAGAAACAGTCGTCGGATGATGAATGTCAGCATCGGCGCCTTTGGTCATACGTCAGGGGTGAGGGGGTGCAGGACGGGGATGGACCCCGCCCTGCCATGAAGGGCCGTCAGGACCGGATCACTTGATCCGGTACCAGTCGGCGGCGTTCCACAGTTCCGAATCCCAAGTGTTCAGGATGAACCCGCCCAGCGTGTTCGAAACGCCCGACACCCGGCCGCGATCCACCAGCGGGATGATCACATGGCTGTCGTTGGTCACCATGTTGTTCAACTGCTTGACCAGTTCGGCGCGCTTTTCGATGTCGCCGGTCTTGCCCAGTTCGGCCACCAGCGCGTCATAGGCCGGGTCGCAGAAGCGGGTGATGTTTTCGCCCTGCCACTGCGATTCCGGGCGCGGGGCCTTGTCGCAGGTCTGCGCGGCCATGTAGGCTTCGGGGTCGGTGCCGTCGAAGTTGTTGGCATACATCTGCACGTCGGCATAGAACTTCTGGAAGGTGTCGGGCGAACCGGGGTCACCCCCAAAGAACACCGACGCCGACACGTTGCGCAGTTCGACCTCGAAGCCGATCTCTTCCCACCACTGCTTGATCAGCGCCTGGAAATCCTGACGCACGGCATTGGTCGAGGTCTGGAACATCATCTTCAGCCGCACACCATCCTTGGCGCGGACGCCATCGGCGCCACGGACATAGCCCGCATCATCCAGCAGTTTGTTGGCACCGGCGATGTCCTGCGTCAGACATTCGGTGCGGCCCGACACGTAGATGGCCGGGGCGGGCACCAGATCGCAGGTCGGCCGGCCAGCCTGACCATAGCCGATTTCCACCAGCAAGGGCCGGTCGATGGCCATCGACAGCGCCTTGCGCACGTTGATGTCCGACAAGAACGGGTGGGGATGTTTCGCGGTCGCACGTTCGCCTTCGGGCAGCGCCGGGTCGGGGTTGGTCATGTTGACCATGATCCGTTCCACCAGCGACCCAAAGCCCGATTCGGCCTTGCCCTTGCCTCCCTTGGCCATGTTGGCCAGCACGTCGGGCGCAAGTTGCAGGTTCCACGCCAGATCGAATTCGCCGGTTTCCAGCACCGCACGGCCCGCAGCGGCCGCGTCGCCGCCGCCCTTCAGGGTCATGGTCGCGAAGGCGGGTTTGGCCGGATCGCGGAAATTCGGGTTGGCTTCATAGGAAATCACGTCATTGGGACGGAATTCGGTGACGCGGAACGGGCCGGTTCCGATCGGGCCGAAGTTGGCCGTGGTGCATTCCGGGGCTTTCGCGCCCAGACATTCGGCGAACTGGGCCTTCTGGATGATCGGGGCCTGCGCGCCCATGAACGGGCCATAGGGGTTGGGCTTGGGTTCCTTGAAGCTGACCTTGACGGTCAGGTCATCGATGGCCTCGACCTTGTCCACGCCTTCGAACTTGGCCGACTGGGCGCAGCCGCCTTCGGGATGCATGCAGTATTCGGCCGTAAACACCACGTCCGCCGAGGTCAGGGGAGTTCCATCGGACCACAGCATGCCGGGCTTGATCTTCCAGGTGATGGTTTTCAGGTCCGCCGACACGCCGCCATTGGCAACTGTCGGAATTTCGGTCGCCAGATAGGGCACAAGAGCGCCAGTTTCATCATAACGCCCAAGCGGTTCGATCACCAGCGACGACGCTTCCAGATCCTTGGTGCCGCCCGACAGGTAGGGGTTCAGGATCGATGGCGCTTGCCAATAGATCACGTTCACATGGCCCGACGAGCCGCGCTCGGCGAAGGCCGCCGGGGCAAAGGCGAAACTCGCCGCGGCCCCCAGCATCAAAGCTTTGAATTTCATACTTCTCTCCTTGTTGGACACGCCCATCGCTATGACGTGCCTCTGGTTGTCCCGCGCGCTTTGGTGTCGCAGTTGGTAAGTTATCCTCATCCGGCCTTGCGGGTTTCGCAAGACCCTCGCGCGATGGTGCCCAGATTTCCGGCAAAAGCGTCGGCGCGCAATGGCGAAATTTGTGGCAGATGGCGCGCACGTGATTGGCGCGGACGCCGGGCACGCGGGTCGAACCGTTTGACACTGGCCCGCGCCGCCCCATAGCCTGCGAAAAGCTAACACGCGCAACGCCGAAGGGGCCGCCATGCTGGACCAACCCGACATCTCCCCGAACGTCCGGCCCATTGCCCGGATCGAAAACCTGCGCGTCGAATTCGAGACGAAATCAGGCACGGTGGTGGGGGTCGAGGATGTGTCCTTCACCATCAACCCCGGCGAAACGGTGGCTGTGGTGGGCGAATCCGGGTCGGGCAAATCGGTGTCGTCGCTGTCCTTGATGCGGCTGGTGGAATTTGGCGGCGGCAAGATCACCGGCGGCAAGCTGATTTTCGATCGGAAATCCGGCGGCGAGATCGACCTTGCCCAGACCGACCAGAGCCTGATGCGCACGATTCGCGGCAACGAGATCGGCATGATCTTTCAGGAACCGATGACGGCGTTGAACCCGGTGTTCACGGTGGGGCGGCAGTTGACCGAAGGGTTGCGGGTGCATCGCGGCATGAACCGCGCCGAGGCCGAGGCCAAGGCGCTGGATCTGCTGCGCGAAGTGCGCATCCCCGAACCCGCGCGGCGGCTGAAACAATACCCCCACGAACTGTCCGGCGGCATGCGCCAGCGGGTGGTGATCGCCATGGCGCTGGCCTGTGAACCCCGCCTGTTGATCGCGGATGAACCGACCACCGCACTGGACGTCACCATTCAGGCCGAAATCCTTGCCCTGATCGACCGGCTGAAACGCGACACCGGCACGGCGGTGATGTTCATCACCCATGACATGGCCGTGGTGGCGCAGATGGCCGACCGCGTGGTGGTGATGTATCGCGGCCGCAAGGTCGAAGAAGGCCCGGTGGAACAGATTTTTGCCAATCCGCAGCATGACTACACCAAGGCGCTGCTGGCCGCCGTGCCCAAGCTGGGCGAGATGACCGGCAAGACGATGCCCGAACCGATGCGCCTGCTGGGTCAGCGGCAGGACCAGATCAAGCCGATCCCGGGCGGCGACGAAGTGCTGCTGGAGGTCAAGGGCCTGACCACCCGCTTTCCGGTGCGCGGCGGTTTGCTGCGCCGGCTGATCGCCAATGTGCATGCGGTCGAGGATGTCTCGTTCACGCTGAAAAAGGGTCGCACGCTGTCCTTGGTGGGCGAATCAGGTTGCGGAAAATCCTCGGCCGGGCGGTCGCTTTTGCGGCTGGTCGAACCCCTGTCCGGGTCGGTGATCCTTGAAGGCAAGGACATCATCGCGTTGGACGCCAAGGGGTTGCGCGAGGCGCGGCTGGACATGCAGATGATCTTTCAGGATCCGTTCGCCAGCCTGAACCCGCAGATGAAGCTGATCGATCAGGTCGCGGAACCAATGTGGAATTACGGCACCTTGACGGGCGAGGCATTGCAGACGCGGGTGGAAATGCTGTTCGACCGGGTCGAACTGCCACGCAGCTACCTCAACCGCTTTCCGCATGAATTGTCGGGCGGGCAACGGCAGCGGGTGGCGATTGCCCGCGCGCTGGCGCTGAATCCGAAGCTGATCGTGGCCGATGAAAGCGTGTCGGCGCTGGACGTGTCGGTACAGGCGCAGGTGTTGAACCTGATGATGGAATTGCAGGCCGATCTGGGCCTGTCTTTCCTGTTCATTTCGCATGACATGGCCGTGGTGGAACGGGTCAGCCATGATGTGGCGGTGATGTATCTGGGCCGCATCGTCGAAATCGGGTCACGGCAGGCGGTGTTCGAAAACCCGCAGCATCCCTATACCAAGGCGCTGATGAAGGCTGTGCCGATCGCCGATCCGACCCGGCGGAAATCCGAGAAAGACCTGAATTTCAAGCCGATCCCCTCGCCGATCCGGCCTGTGGGCTACAAGGCCGAGCCGTCGGTCTATCACAAGGTGGCGCCGGGCCATCTGGTGCTGACGACCGACAGCGGATATTGACCATGACCATCCATCTGTCCCCGCTTGATCTGATGACCAAGCTGATTTCGTTCCCGACGGTCAGCCGCGACACCAACCTGCCGCTGGTGGATTGGGTGCAGGATTATCTGGACGGCCACGGCATCCGCACCCATCGCTGGCCTGACCCGAAACAGCCGCACAAGGCGGCGCTGATCGCCCATGTCGGCCCCGAGGTGGCGGGCGGGCTAGTGTTGTCGGGCCATACCGATGTGGTGCCCGTCGATGGCCAGCCGTGGACGTCGGATCCGTGGACCGTCACCGAACGCGACGGCAAGTATTATGGCCGTGGCACCTGCGACATGAAGGGGTTTGATGCGCTGGCGATCTGGGCCACGGTCGAGGCGCACCGGCGCGGCGTCGCGCGCCCGCTGCAACTGGCGCTGTCCTTTGACGAGGAAGTCGGCTGCACCGGCGCGCCGCCGATGATCGACGAGATGCTGAAGGTCTTCCCCAAAGCCGCATCGGTCATCGTGGGCGAACCGTCGATGATGGCGGCGGTGACGGGGCACAAGGGCGGGCAGGGGTTCTGGGTCGATGTCTGGGGGTTCGAGGTGCATTCGTCCATCGCCTACCAAGGCGTGTCCGCGATCATGGAGGCGGCGCGGATCATCCAGTGGGCCAATGAGGTGAACGCCGAAAGCGCGGCGGCAACGCCCAGCGATGTGGCCGCGATGTTCGACCCGCCCTACACCACGCTGCACACCGGCCTGATCCAGGGCGGCACGGCGGCGAACATTACCGCGAAACATTGCCGGTTCGATCTGGGTTGGCGCGCGGTGCCGTCGGACGACAACGCCGCGTGGCGCGACCGGGTGCTGGCGCAAATCCGGCG
>JBGSJU010000031.1:0-10528 GCA_041741655.1 Rhodobacterales bacterium | reverse complement strand
GAACGGGCGCGCGGGCCTGATGCTGCCGATCCTGCAAATCCGGCAGGCGACGCGACGCCCCACCCCGATCACCCGCCGCGTGGCCTATGATTTCGATCTGCTGACCCGGCCAAAGGTCGCGGCCCTGTCGGACGCGGCGCTGGACGCGTTGACCTATGTGGTGTTCGACACCGAAACCACGGGCCTGTTGCCCGATCAGGGCGATGAAATCGTGCAGATCGCCGCGCTGCGCATCGTAAATGGCCGCCGCGTGGCGGGCGAAGTGCTGGACCTGCTGGTGAACCCCGGCCGCACCATCCCCCGCGCGTCAACCGAGGTGCATGGCATCTCGGATGCGATGGTCGCCGATGCGCCGGGGGTCGAGGACGCGCTGAAGCGATTCCACCGCTTTGCCGAAGGCGCGGTGCTGGTGGCGCATAACGCGCCCTTCGACATGACCTTCCTGAAGCGGCGCGAGGCGGCGTTGGGCCTGCGGTTCGATCATCCGGTGCTGGACACGGTGCTGCTGTCCGCCGTGGTCTATGGTCAGCACGAAACCCATAGCCTTGATGCGCTGTCGCATCGCTTGGGCATCACCATCCCGGAAGAGGCGCGCCACACCGCCATCGGCGATACCGAGGCGACCGCCGAAGCGTTCCTGCGGCTGATCGCCGCCCTGAAGGGGCGCGAGATCGGCACATTCGGGGCCGTGCTGACCGAGGTGCGCCGCCACGGGCGGCTACTGCGCGACCTGAACGCCTGACGCACGGACAGTTTCGGCCGCCGCCACCTGATCCAGAAAGCGGTGGATGCAGGCCAGAGCGGCGGGTTCGTCCAGAAACGGGATATGGCCCCGGTCCGGCACTTCGGCAAAGCACATGTCGGGGCGGCGCGCCCGCATCGCCGCCGCACCCTCGCGCGACAACACATCGGAATTTTCGCCCCGCACCAGCGCCAAGGGCAATCCTGCCAGCGCATCGAACATCGGCCACAGATCGACGGGCGGCGCGGCCATCGCGGCATCGAACGCAATCTTCAGCGCCGGATCATAGGTCAACGTCACGCCCGTGTCGGTCTGCACATAGTGGCGCACGGTTTCCTCGGCCCAGCGGGTGGCGGGCACATGGCGAAACCCCGGCAACGCGGCGGCGCTGCGGTCGGCGATTTCTTCCAGCGTCGGCACGGTGGGGATCACCCCAATATAGGTGCCGATCCGTTCCAGCCCGGCGCGTTCGATCTGTGGGCCCACGTCGTTGAACAGCAACCCCGAAATCCGCGCGCGTTGCGTCGCCCCCAGCACCATCCCCAGCAACCCGCCGCGCGAGGACCCGATCACCGCCACACGCGGCACGCCCAGATGATCCAGCAGCGCCAGCACATCGCGCAATTCCTGTGCCATGGTATAGGTCGCAGGTCCGGTCCAGTCCGACCCGCCGCGCCCGCGACTGTCCAGCCGGATCAGCCGCACATGGGACAGGTGACGCGCCATGTAATCAAAATCGCGCCCGTCCCGCGTCAGCCCGGCCAGCGCCAGCACCGGCAGGCCTTCGCCATCGTCGCGAAACGCCAGCCTTGCGCCATCCTCGGCGGTGAAATGGTCCATGCTGCCTCGCGTCCGGCCAGTTGCGCGGCCGCCTAGGCGGCCGGATATTCGGCAAATCCTTTGCCGGATTTGCGGCCAAGGTAGCCCGCATTCACCATCTGTTTCAACAGCGGGCTGGGCCGGTATTTCGGGTCGTCAAAACCATGGTAAAGCGTTTCCATGATGTTCAGCACCACATCCAGCCCGATCAGATCGCCCAAGGCCAGCGGCCCCATCGGGTGATTGGCCCCCAGTTTCATCATGCTGTCGATGTCTTCGGGTGTGGCCAGCCCTTCGGACACACAGTTGATCGCCTCGTTGATCAGGGGCGCCAGCAGGCGGTTGACGATGAAGCCATAGCTGTCCTTCGACACGCGCGGGGTCTTGCCGATGGCGCGGGTGGCGTCGGTCACGGCCTGCGCCACGGCATCATCGGTTTGCAGCGCGCGGATGATTTCCACCAGTTGCATCACCGGGACCGGGTTGAAGAAATGCATCCCCACCACGCGGCCCGGATGTGCCGAAGCGGCGGCCAGTTGGGTCAGCGAGATGGAGGATGTGTTCGACGCAAGGATCGCGTCCGGGCGGCAGATCGCGTCCAGTTGCTTGATGACGCCGGTTTTCACCTCCAGCCGTTCGACGATGGCCTCGATCACCAGATCGCGGTCGGCCATCGGGTCCAGCGTGGTGGCCACCGTGATGCGGTCCATCGCGGCGCCAGCCGCCTCTGCCGTCAGGCGGTCCTTCTTCACCAGCCGGTCCAGACTGCCGGCGATGGTGGCGCGCGCGCGGTCCAGCGCCGGTTGGCTCAGGTCCTGCATCACGACGGGAAAGCCTGCCACGGCAAAGGTCTGTGCGATGCCGTTGCCCATGGTGCCGGCCCCGATCACGCCAATGGTCTGGATCGTTGTCATGTGGGTTTCCTTTCGCGTTTTCAGGCCCGGTTCTGGGGCCCTTTCTCAGGCCCGGTTATCAGGCCCGCATTTCAGGCCAGCGTCATTTCCGGCACATCATCAGGCACGATCAGCGGCGCTGCGGTCGCCGCCAGAATATCGGCCACGCTGACGCCCGGCGCGCGTTCGATCAGGTGCAGGCCGTCTTCCATCGGCGCGATCACCGCGAGATCGGTAACCACCAGATCAACCCGGCGCACGGATGTCAGCGGCAGGTCACATTCCACCACGATCTTGGACTGCCCACGCGCCGCATGCTGCATCGCCACCACGACACGGGCCGCGCCGGTGACCAGATCCATCGCGCCGCCCATGCCCGGCACCATCTTGCCCGGCACCTTCCAGTTGGCCAGTCGCCCCTGCGCATCCACCTGCAACCCGCCCAGCACGGTCATGTCCAGATGCCCGCCCCGGATCAGGCCGAAACTCATCGCTGAATCGATGGACGCCGCACCCGGCACCGCGGTCACGAACCCGCCACCCGCATCAGTCAGATGCGGGTCTTCCATCCCCTCGGGCGGGCGGGCACCCAGCCCGATCACGCCATTCTCGGCCTGAAAGAACACGCCCATCGTTGCGGGCACATAGCCCGCCACCAGTGACGGCAGACCGATCCCCAGATTGACCAGCATCCCGGCATGGATTTCCCGCGCGACGCGGCGGGCGATCAGTTCTTTCGCATCCATGCTCATTCTCCTTTGCCGGGGCGCAGCAGCAGGTGATCCACCAGCACGCCGGGTGTCTTGACCGCGTCGGGGGGGATCACGCCGACGGGCACGATGCTGTCGGCCTCGGCGATCACGGTGGCGCCCGCCATGGCCATAACCGGGTTGAAATTATGCGCGGTCAGCATGTAGCACAGATTGCCGAGGTAATCCGCCTGCCACGCCGCCAGCAGGGCAAAATCGGCCTTCAGGGGCGTTTCCAGCAGGAACCGCTTGCCCTGCACCTCGATCACCGGCTTATCATCTTCCACCTCGGTGCCCAGACCCGTGGGGGTCAGCACGCCGCCCAACCCCACGCCGCCGGCGCGGATGCGTTCAACCAGCGTGCCTTGCGGGACCAGTTCGACGGCAATCTCGCCCGCGATCATCTTGGCCTGCGTTTCCGGGTTCAGCCCGATGTGGCTGGTGATCAGCCGCGATACCGCGCCGGCCGTGATCAGCCGTCCGATGCCGCGCCCCGGCATGGCGGTGTCATTTGCAATGACCGTCAGGTCGCGCGCCCCGCGCGCCACCAGCGCGTCGATCATCCGCAGCGGCGATCCCACGGCCATGAACCCGCCGATCATCAGGGACGCGCCATCCGGGATCATCGCGGCGGCGGCTTCGGGGGTGATTGCGCCTTTCATGATGGCTCTCCTGTCGGGATTGCGGCGCGCGCGGCGCGGGCGATCACCAGTTCCTCGTTGGTGGGCAGCACCATCACCGTCGTGCGCGCCAGCGCCGACGAGATGACGGGCGCATTGGTGGCATTCGCGGCATGATCGATCTCGATCCCCATCCAGCCCAGCCGTTCGCAGACCCGCGCGCGGATCATCCGCGAATTTTCACCGATGCCGCCGCAGAACACCAGCGCGTCGATACCGCCCAGGGCGGCGGCCAGCCCACCGACCTCACGCTGGATGCGGAACACGAAATAATCGATGGCCTGCGCGGCTTCGGGGGCGTCCGATGCTTCCAGCGTGCGCATGTCGTTGGATATGCCCGACAGGCCCAGAAGGCCGGATTGCTTGTACAACAGGTCCGAGATCGCGGCGGCATCCAGCCCTTCTTCGGCCATCAGATACAGCAGCACACCGGGATCGATCTGACCCGACCGCGTGCCCATCGGCAAGCCGTCCAGCGCGGAAAACCCCATGGTGGACGCAACGGCCCGCCCATCCTGCATCGCACAGGCAGACGCGCCATTGCCCAGATGCGCCACCACCACGCGCCCTTCGGCCAGATGCGGCGCGATCCGCGCCAGTTCGCCGGCGATGTAATCGTAGCTGAGGCCGTGAAAGCCGTAACGCCGTACACCCGCGTCATAATAACGGCGCGGCAGGGCAAAGGTGTCGTTCACCCACGGATGCGACCGGTGAAAACTGGTATCGAAACACGCCACCTGCGGCACGCCGGGAAAGGCGCGCATCGCCGCGCGGATGCCGGCAAGGTTATGCGGCTGATGCAACGGGGCCAGCGGCGACAGCCGGTCCAGTTCCGCCAGCACGGCGTAATCCACCGTGACCGGGGCGGTGTATCGCACCCCGCCATGCACGACGCGGTGGCCGATCGCCGCCATGTCCAGCCCGGCAAAGGCAGCGCGCAGCGTCGACAGCACCGTGTCAAGCACGCCCGCGTGGCTGGTCAGATCACCCGGCGCAATCGCCAGCGCCGTCCCGCCCGCCACCATGCGCAACGTGCCTTCGGGCCCGATGCGGTCGGCATGGCCGGTGGCAATCGCGTTGTCGCCGTCAAGGTCGAACAGCGCCACCTTCAGCGATGACGACCCCGCATTCAACGTCAGGACGGCGCGGGTCACTTTGCGTCCTTTGCCGCCGCTTGCAGCGCGGCATGGTGCAGTGCGGCCACCGCGCAGGAGGCCAGCCGCGACATCGGACTGTCGGACCGCGAATTCAGGATCACCGGCACCTTGGCCCCAAGCACCAGCCCCGCGCCTTCGGCATGGCTGATGAACGACAGCTGTTTTGCCAGCATGTTGCCCGCGTCCAGCCCCGGCACGACAAGGATATTCGCCCGCCCCGCCACGTTGCCCTTCAGGCCCTTGGTGCGCGCCGCCGCCATATCGACGGCATTGTCCATCGCCAGCGGGCCTTCGACCTGTCCGCCGGTGATCTGGCCGCGATCGGCCATCTTCGACAGCAGCGCGGCGTCGATCGACGATTGAATGGCCGGGTTCACCGTTTCCACCGCCGACAGCACGCCGACGCGGGGGTCGATCCCCAAGGCCCGCGCCAGATCGATGGCGTTCTGCACGATGTCCACCTTGGTCGCGAGGTCAGGCGCGATGTTGATCGCGGCGTCGGTGACGAACAAAGGTTCGGATTGCCCCGGCACATCCATGATGAAAACATGGGTGAACCGCCGGCCCATCCGCAGGCCCGTGACCTTGTCCAGCATCGGTTTCAGCAGGTCATCGGTGTGCAGATGGCCCTTCATCACCGCGCCCGCACGCCCCTCGTGGACCAGCGCGCAGGCCATGGCGGCCGCGTCATGATCGGCGCCGGGGACGTCGATCACCTCGATCCCGGTCAGGTCGGCGCCCATGGCATCGGCGGCCTTGCGAATGGCCGCCGCATGCCCGATCAGGATCGGCACGATGATGCTTTCGCGCATCGCCAGCAGCGCGCCACCCAGCGAGTTTTCATCATCCGGACAGACCACGGCAGTCGGTAACGCCGGCAAGGGGCGCGCACGGTCCAGAATGGCCTCGAAATGGCGGTGACGCTGCACGATCAGGCCCGGCACCTCCAGATCGTCGGTTTCGAACTTCACGGTGGGGGCCAGCACCACCGCCTCGCCCGACAGGATCAGCACATCATCGGCAATGCGCCGCACCGTGGTTTCCAGCCGCACCGTGCCATCGGCATGTTTCTCGGCGACGCGGACCGCGCAGATCAATTCCTCGCCAGCATGCGCGCGGGCATGGAAATCCAGCACCTGCCGTCGATACAGCGTGCCGGGGCCGGGCAGTTTCGTGCCCAGCACCGCCGAAATCAACGAGGCGACGAACATCCCCGGCGCAACCCGTTCGACATGGCCGTCATGGTCCAGATCGGTGTCGGACAGGTGCATCGGGTTGAAATTGCCCGACGCGACCGCGAACACATACAGATCATCCGCCGTGATCAGGCGACGCAGTTCCGCGCCCTCGCCCGGCATCATTTCGTCAAAGGTCCGGTTCACCAGATGCATGTCAGACCTCTGGCGAGGCGACATCGGCCTTGACGCGCCGCTTTGGTTTGGCCTGATCCGGGTCTGCTGCCGCGTCGGGCGCGGGTGGGACATCGACAGACCTGCCGGCAACGGGCGCGGTGTTGATCGACACGATGTGCGGCGCCGCCGTGGCCGGGGCGACACCGGGTGGCACCTCGGCGGCCTGCACCGCCGTCGCGGTTGCCAGCGGATCTTCCAGCACATCCTCGGTCAGGGCCGGCAGGTCCAGCACCTGACGGAAGCGCTGCAACAGCGTCAGGGTCTCGGGGGCCATTTCGGACAGCGCCCCGGGGATGTATTGCACCACTTGCACCGCCAGCAGCCGTTCTTCGGGGGTTGCCAGCAGCAGCGGCAACGTGGCCACCGCGCGGTCGGGTTCATAGGTCGCGATCAGGGTCTGTTCGTGGATCACCATGGCGCGACGTTCTGCGCTCAGGTCCTTGAACGGGGGATCTTGCGTCAACACCCGGCTGGACCGTTCCAGCCGATCGCGGCGCACGTTGCCGCGATTGTCCGCCAGCACCACCAGCATGCGGATGACCGCCTCGGCGAACCCGCCGCGGTCGATGTTGTAAAGCGCGGCGGCAACCTCGGGCAGGGCGCGCAGTTCGGCCTCGTTCTTCAGCGTGCGCCGGGCCTCGTGGGTCTTGCCAAAGGCGCGCGCCCAAGGGGTGCCCCACATCGAAAAGAACGTCGCTTCCATCATCATGTCGCGGGCATCGCGGATCAGGTCGATCGATTGTTCCATCGCATCGACCCACAGCCGTTCGGCCACGACAAAGGGGTTGTCTGGCGTCGCCATGGTGCGGTTGGCGCGCACCTTGTCGGCGGCCTCGGCCACGGGTTTCATCAGCGGGTTCTGCGACGAGGCCAGCGCGCGCTGCAACCGCTGCGGATGCATCACGCGGCTGAGTTCGGCGGCGGTTCCCGTCACCATGGTCTTAACCAGCGGGCGGATCGCGCTGTCATACATTTGCGCCTGCATCTCGGACACGCGGGCGACGGCGGCAAAGGGGCGTTCGTCGGACAATCCGTCGTCAAGGGTGCGGATGTCGGCCATCGTGCGTTCCACGAAACTGACGGTAAAGGTCTTGGCCCCGTCCTGTTCCGTGATGTCCTCGATGCGCATTTCGTAAAGGCCGGGCGCCAGCGCCTCAATGGTTTCCAGGGTCGATCCGACCTCGGCATGTTCCTTGTTCGCCACCTTGGACGACACGAAGATGCCCAGATGCCCGACTTCTTCGTGCACCATATAGACGATGCGCTGGCCGCGGATGCGGATTTCCTGCACATCGGCATAGGTTTCCGCGATCCAGTTCAGCGCCTGCTGCGGCGGGGTGATGTTGTCGCCGTGGCTGGCGAACACGATGATCGGCGCGCGGATCGCCTTCAGGTCCACCGGGCGGCCGGGTTCGATGCGGGCCTCGTTCTTGACCAACCGGTTGCCGACGAACAATTGTTCGACGATCCAGCGCATTTCGGGTTCGTTCAGCAGGAAGAACCCGCCCCACCAGCGTTCGAATTCCAGAAATGACGCCTCGGCATGGTCGGCGTCGCGGAACAGATCGGCGTATTTCCGGAACAGGGTGCGCGCCGGGTTCAGCATTTCGAAATTCTGCACCAGATGCGCGCCGTCAAAGATGCCGCCGCCCAGATCGGACAACAGCATGGGGATCCATGTCCCGCCCAGCACGCCGCCGTTGTAGCGCATCGGGTTTTCGCCAACCCGGCCCGACCATGTCGCAACCGGCGCGCCGTTGATCACCACCGGCCCGGTCAGGTCCGGGTTGGTCGCCGCCAGCAGCAGCGTGGCCCAGCCACCCTGGCAGTTGCCGGTCACCACGGGTCGCGGCGCATCCGGATGGCGGCGCATCACCTCGCGCACGAATTCCGCCTCGCTGCGCGTCACATAGGACAGATACTGCCCCGGTTCGGGTTCACGGCGGAAGGCCACGAAATACACCGGGTCCCCGGCGCGCAGCGCGACGCCCACCTGGCTGTCCTGCTTGAACCCGCCGATGCCGGGACCATGCCCGGCGCGCGGGTCGATGATGATGTAGGGGCGGCGCGTGTCATCGACCGTCACGCCGGCGGGCGGCAGGATGCGCAGCAGCATGTAATTCGACGGATAGGGCATGTCATGCCCATCCATCACCATCTCGTAGGCGTAATCCAGCACCGGCGGGCACCCGGCGGCCTCGTGTTCAAGGAAGATGTCGCCGCGTTTGCGCAGGATGTCGGCCGTCAGCACGGCGCGTTCTGCCGCATCGCGGGTGTAGGCCGCCCAATGTTGCGCCAACTGGCCGGCGCCCTGCATGTCGCGGAACTGGCTCTGCAGGTTCTTGGTCTTTTCGACCAGACCGGCCACGCGATCGGAATGCTGGTCGCGCATCCGGTGGCCGTGCCGGGACAACCCCGTCGCGAGCAGGTCCACCGTTGCCGCCGAGGCGCCGATTTCGGATTGCACGCCGTCCATGGCACGGCGGACCGCATCAAGCATGTCCGCCTCGGGGCGCGGAATGCCGGGTTGTTGCGTTGGGTTCAGGAATTCAAAGAGCGAGGCCATGGCAAAGGTCCTTTCCCGGGGTGTTCTCCCCATACATCAGGCAGTGATGGAATATCCGCCGTCAATGTCATGCACGCCACCCGTCAGGTTGCGCGCCTCGGATGACGCCAGAAACGCCGCCATTGCGCCCACATCGGCCAGCGTGGCCAGATGATGCGTCGGGGCGCGTTCGGCGGCGGCCTCCAGCATGTCGTCGAAATGGTCGATGCCGCTTGCGGCGCGGGTGGCCATCGGACCGGGCGACAAGGCATGCACGCGAATGCCCTGCGGCCCCAGTTCGACGGCGGCATAGCGCACGGCGCTTTCCAGCGCGGCCTTCACCGGGCCCATCATGTTGTAATGCGGCACGACGCGCGTCGCGCCGAAGAAGGATACCGACAGGCAGCACCCGCCCTGCGGCATCAGGGGCTCTGCCGCGCGGATCATCCGCAGGAAACTGTGCACCGACACGTCCATCGCGGTCTTGAACCCGTCGGCGGAACAATCCACCACGCGGCCATGCAGATCGTCGCGCGGCGCAAAGGCGATGGAATGCAACAGCGTGTCCAACCGGCCCCATTCGGCGCCGATCCGGTCGAACAGCGCCTCCATCTGGCCGGGTTGGGTGACATCCAGCGGCGCCATGATCGTGGCGCCGATCTGTTCGGCCAAGGGGCGGACATGCGGTTCGGCCTTGTCGTTCAGCCAGGTGATCGCAAGGTTCGCGCCCTGTGCCCGAAACGCCTGCGCACATCCCCATGCGATGGACCGTTCATTGGCGATCCCGACGATCAGGATCTTCTGTCCACTCAGATCGAACAAGGCGCTCTCCTTGACTTGTCGCGGGATGTCGGAGCGAATCCTGCGCTGTATCGAACGACCATTGTCATGATGCACCTGCGGCATTGCAGCCAAGAGTCGGTAATGTGACAGTTTTGCGACGGTTTCGGCAGAAATGGCCGCCATGTAACAGCGGAAAACGGATCAAACCGCCGGGACCGGGCCCGCCTGTGGCCCTTCTCTGGCCCGTCCTATGGCCGTCAGGGCGCCGTCGAAGATTTCCGCCGAAAAGCAGGTCGCCACCGCATCCGGCCCGCCGAACGGGTCGATCTGGCCGCCATCGGTCGCGGCTGGGATTTCATCTGCCGGCAGGTCGGCGCGGTGACGCGGAACCTTGGCCCTATCCACGGCACCAAAGAGATGACCAGCCTCGCGCACGGCGGCGCCACCTTTGCCGAGGTGATCAACAAGCGCAACGACGACTGCAGCCAAATCGTGGAGGCGTCCCCCGCGACCGCGACCCGGCTGGCACAGGGCGCGTTCCCCGGCAACACTGCCGGTGGCGCGCTGGTGCCGATGCTGGCGCTGGTCGGATCGCCACTGGCGATCGGGCTGTGGGTGGTGGCGATTGTGGGCTTCGTGATCCCGATCATCTTTGGCCGCGCGTTGAAGGCGCGCATCCACATGGCCAAGGAACAGGCCGGTTCGACCAGCGACTGACCGCATCGGGGCAGCCGCAGCAGCGCCGGCG
>JBGSJU010000030.1:0-6921 GCA_041741655.1 Rhodobacterales bacterium | reverse complement strand
CGGTGGCGACAGTCACGCGGGCGGCCAACGCGCCTGCGATGCCGTGCCGGGATGACGTGCTGCGGCGGGTCGGTGATGTGCTGACGGCGGAACCGGACGAAGGTGCGACAGACGACGCACCACCGGTTGACGAGGCCTGATCAACCCTTTGCAACCCGCCGGTTGCGCGTGGCAATCAGTTTCAGGCGCAGCGCGTTCAGGCGGATGAACCCCTGCGCGTCCTTCTGGTCATAGGCGCCGGCGTCTTCTTCGAACGTCACATGCGCCTCGGAATAGAGGCTGTGATCCGACCAACGGGCGACGGTGGCGGCACGGCCCTTGTACAGTTTGACACGGACCGTGCCGGTGACATGCTCCTGCGTCTTGTCGATCAGGGCCTGCAACGCTTCGCGTTCCGGGGAATACCAGAAGCCGTTGTAGATCAGTTCGGCATAGCGCGGCATGATCGAATCCTTCAGATGCCCCGCGCCTGCATCCAGCGTGATCTGTTCGATGCCGCGATGCGCCTCCAGCAGGATGGTGCCGCCGGGGGTTTCATAGACGCCGCGTGATTTCATGCCGACAAAGCGGTTTTCCACCATGTCCAGCACGCCGATGCCGTGCTTCGCGCCCATTTCGTTCAGCCGGGTCAGGATGGTGGCGGGGCTGAGCGCCTCGCCATTGATCGCGACGGCATCGCCGCGTTCAAAGGTGACTTCCACCATTTCGGCCTTATCGGGCGCCTGTTCCACCGGGACTACGCGTTGCAACACGTATTCGGGGAATTCGTCGGCGGGGTTTTCCAGCACGCGGCCTTCGGAAGAGGTGTGCAAAAGGTTGGCGTCCACACTGAACGGCGCCTCGCCGCGCTTGTCTTTCGCGATCGGGATCTGGTTCGCCTCGGCAAATTCCAACAACTTGGTGCGCGATGTCAGGTCCCACAGCCGCCATGGCGCGATCACCTTGATCTCGGGATTCAGCGCATAGGCCGACAGTTCGAACCGGACCTGATCGTTGCCCTTGCCGGTCGCGCCATGGGCGACGGCATCGGCGCCGGTTTGCGCCGCGATGTCCACCAGATGCTTGGAAATCAGCGGTCGCGCGATTGACGTGCCCAGCAGATACAGCCCTTCGTACAGCGCATTGGCCCGAAACATCGGGAACACGAAATCACGCACGAATTCCTCGCGCACATCGACGATGTGGATGTTTTCGGGTTTGATGCCCAGCAGGATCGCCTTTTCACGTGCTGGTTCCAGTTCCTCGCCTTGGCCCAGATCGGCGGTAAAGGTCACCACCTCGCAGCCGTATTCGGTTTGCAGCCATTTCAGGATGATCGACGTGTCGAGGCCCCCGGAATAGGCCAGCACGACTTTCTTGGGCGCAGTGGATGTGGGCGAGGCCATGTGGAACCCTTTCGTTCGCTCTGGCGACGGGTGCTAACGGGTTTTGCCATGGGGGGCAAGGATGCGGGTCTTGCGTGACGGGCGCGCGTGCGGCAGGACAAACGGATGGATGATTTTCGCACCGCCGCCCAGATTGCCACCGCCGCCATGCGCGACGTGTTTCCCGCAACGCCGCTGTTGCGCAATGCGCATCTGTCAGACCGCTACGGGGCGGATATCTGGCTGAAGCGCGAGGATCTGTCGCCGGTGCGCAGTTACAAATTGCGCGGTGCGTTCAACGCCATGCGCAAGGTGATCCGCGACCATCCCGAACGGCGGGTGTTCGTATGTGCCAGCGCGGGCAACCATGCCCAGGGCGTGGCCTTCATGTGCCGGCATTTCGGGGTGACCGGCGTGATTTTCATGCCTGTGACGACGCCGCAGCAGAAGATCCAGAAAACCGGCATGTTCGGCGGCGATGCAGTCGAAATCCGGCTGGTGGGCGACTACTTCGACGATTGCCTGCGCGCCGCACAGGTGTTTTGCGCGGCCGAAGGCGCGCATTTCCTGTCGCCCTTCGATGATCCGGATGTGATCGAGGGGCAGGCGAGTGTCGCAGTCGAACTGCTGGACCAGATGGGCCGCTTGCCCGATCACCTGTTGTTGCCGGTGGGCGGCGGTGGGTTGTCCTCGGGTATGCGCAGCTATCTGGGGACGGATCTGGCCTATACATTTGTCGAACCGTTAGGCGGAGCCAGCCTGAAGGCGGCGTTGCTGGCGGGCGGGCCGACGCGGTTGAACAGCGTAAATACCTTTGTCGATGGTGCGGCGGTGGCGCAGATCGGGGCGCAGCCCTTTGCGCGGTTGGCGGATGTGTCGCCCGACGATGTGGTGCTGGCGCCGGAGGACCGGATCTGTGTCACCATGCTGGACATGCTGAACGTCGAGGGGATCGTTCTGGAACCCGCAGGCGCGCTGGCGATCGATGCGTTGCAGGACGTGGCAGACGTGATTCGTGGCAAGACTGTGGTTTGCGTGGCGTCGGGCGGAAATTTCGATTTCGAACGCCTGCCCGAGGTGAAGGAGCGCGCGCAGCGGTATTCCGGGGTGAAGAAATATTTCATCTTGCGCCTGCCGCAGCGACCCGGTGCGTTGAAGGATTTCCTGAACCTGCTGGGGCCGGATGATGATATCGCCCGATTCGAGTACCTGAAGAAATCGGCGCGCAACTTTGGCTCGGTGCTGATCGGGATCGAGACAAAGCAGGCGGCGAATTTCACCCGGCTGCGCGCGGCAATGGATGATCTGGGTCTGGTTTATCGCGACATCACCAATGACGAAACCTTGGCGGAATTCCTGATCTAGGCTTTGTCGTTCCGGGTCAGGCGACCCTGCGCAGCGCCAGTTCCGCCTGAAATTGGGCATACGAGGCACGAAAACTGGCCACGATGGCGGGCAGATCAACCTCGGCCACACGGCCTTGCGCGGACAACGTTTCGCCGGCCTGACACAGAACGGAAAATTCCGAGAACCCAAGGTTCAACGCCGCGCCTTTCAGGAAATGCAGGTCGGATTCCAGTTGCGACCGGTTGCCATCGGGGGCGAGCGCGGCCAGTGCGCCTTCGACCTCGGACAGGAACAGGTCCACAACCTCGGCAAAGCTGTCTGCGCCGATTTCCTGTTCCAACTCCTTGACGCGCGCCCAATCGATCATCCCAACCCCCTTCGCGGTGGCGAAAGGATGGACCACTGATCGTTAACGCCCGGTGACGCGCGGCAAGCCTTTTTCGAACAATTTTGGGTTTAACACCTCGTCAACGGCTGGTGGTTCAAACCGACACGGTCAGGTGCTTTGTCAAAGGAATGTTGCGCGTGTCCAGCCCCTATGCCGCCCCGGTTGTGCCGGGTGCCGGTCACCATGTTTTGCTGGTTGATGATAGCGCCCTGCAGCGGCGCATTCTGGCGGCCTGTCTGGTGCGTTGGGGCTATACCGTGTCAGAGGCAGAGACGGGGCAACAGGCACTTGAATTGTGTCGGAGCCATCCGCCCGACATCGTGCTGTCGGACTGGATGATGCCCGGCATGGACGGGCTGGAATTGTGCCGCCGGTTCCGGGCGCTGCCCCGCGCCAGCTATGGCTATTTCATCCTTCTGACCTCGAAAACCGAAAAGGATGCGGTCACGCGGGGTCTGGATTGCGGGGCGGATGATTTCCTGACCAAGCCGGTGAATACCGCCGAATTGCGCGCGCGGATGCAGGCGGGCGAACGCATCCTGTCGATGGAACGCGAACTGACCGAAAAGAACCGCCTGCTGGGGGAAACCGTGACGCAGGTGCAGCGGCTGCTGGATGCCATCGACAGCGACCTGATCGAGGCGCGCAAGCTGCAGCAATCGCTGGTGCGTGAACGGTTCCGCGATCTTGGCGCGGCACAGGTGTCGCTGTTGCTGCATCCGTCGGGGCATGTCGGCGGTGATCTGGTGGGGGTATTCCCGATTGATGCGGGCACCGTGGGGCTTTACGCCATCGACGTGTCGGGACACGGGATCAGTTCCGCGTTGATGACAGCGCGGCTGGCTGGGTATCTGTCGGCGACCGACCCGGAACATAACATCGCGTTGACGCGCAGCGATGGTCGGTTGGTCCCGGTGCCGCCCGCCGATGTGGTCGCGCATCTGAACGCGCTGGTTTTGAACGACATGCAGACCGACCAGTATCTGACGCTGTTGCTGGCGGTGGTGGATCTGGACAAAGGCATCGCCACGATCTGTCAGGCGGGGCATCCCGGCCCGCGCGTGATCGATGCCGGCGGTGGGGTCCGCGAACTGGGGGATGGCGGGCTGCCTGTCGGTCTGTTCGATGACGCCGGGTTTCATGCCTTTGCTGTCCGGCTGCAACCCGGCGACCGGCTGCTGTTGATGTCGGATGGCGTCACGGAATTGCCCGACCGCGATGGCATCCTGTTGCAGGATCGCGGGCTGGACGATCTGCTGACGGGCCTCGCGACCCTGCCCGGCCCTGCGTTCATGGAAGCGCTGGTGTGGCGGTTGACCGATCACGCGGGTGGCAGCGATTTTCCCGATGATGTGTCGGCCGTGCTGTTCGACTATCGTCTCGACCGATTCGGTGACACCCCGTAAAGCCCGGCGACGAAACCTGCGTCACCGTCATTGGCCAATTCGCGCAGAGCCGATTCGGGGGTCATCCAGACCGCCCTATGGCCCGGTTCGGTCGGTGGGCCGATGCGCCGCACCGGCCGCGCCAGATAGATCGTGCACAGCTTTTCCGCCCAGAGGTCGTATTCGGGCATGAAAGTGAACCGCCGGAACGCCCCCAGACGACGCGGCGCGGCGATGGTCCAGCCGGTTTCCTCCATCACCTCGCGGTGCAGCGCGGCGATGGGGGCTTCGCCCGTGTCGATCCCGCCTCCGGGCAGTTGAAACTCCGGCCACGGGTCGGCCTGATGGGTCACCAGAATGTCACGCCCGCGGGCAAGGATGGCATAGACTCCGGGCCGCAGCCGGTATTTGCGCCCCGGTTCGGGGCTGTCGCCCATGCGTCGGATCATGTTCGCCTCTTGGTCTGCGGGCTTGTCGCACCTATATGGCCGCGGTATGCCAAAAGGCAGCCCTTCACGGAACCCCCCCAAAGGAACGCGCCATGACCTTTGCCCAGAAACTCGCCTGGGACGATACCGTCCTGCCATTCCAGCTTGACGCGGCAGATATCCGCGGCCGCGTCGCGCGTCTGGACGGGGTGCTGGATGGCATCCTGAAACAACATGATTATCCCGGCCCCGTCGAGGCGTTGGTGGCCGAAATGGCGTTGTTGACTGCGTTGATCGGGCAGACGATGAAATTGCGCTGGAAGCTGTCGTTGCAGGTGCAATCGGACGGGCCGGTGCGGATGATCGCAACCGATTATTACGCCCCCGAGGCCGAGGGTGAAAAGGCGCGGATCCGGGCCTATTCCAGCTATGATGCCGACCGTCTGACCGACGGTGCGCCCTTTGACCTGATCGGCAAGGGCTATTTTGCCGTGCTGATCGATCAGGGGCCGGGCACCGCGCCCTATCAGGGTATCGCGCCGCTGACCGGCGGGTCGCTGGCCGCTAGCGCCGAAGGCTATTTCGCGCAGTCCGAACAGCTGCCGACGCGATTCGCGCTGAGCTTTGGCCGGTCCATCGAAGATGCGCGTGGCGAACATTGGCGCGCCGGCGGCGTGATGATCCAGCATATCCCGCAGGCTAGCCCCTTGGTCGGCCAATCGGGTGGGTCGGGTGAAGGCGGGCTGATGTTGCCGATCGATCTGTTCGCGCCCAGCGAGGCCGAGAACTGGAACCGCATCAACATCCTGCTGGACACGGTCGAGACGATGGAATTGATCGGGCCTTCGGTGGCGCCGACCGACCTTTTGGTGCGGTTGTTCCATCAGGAACTCCCGCGTGTGTTCGATGCCCAGCCGGTGAAATTCGGGTGCAGCTGTTCCGCGGACCGGGTGCGGCAGACCATGTCGATCTATTCGGCCAAGGACATCAAGCGGATGACCACGGACGACGGGCTGGTCACGGCGGATTGCCAGTTCTGCAGCGCGCATTACGAACTGGACCCAACCACATTGGGGTTCGAGGCGACGCGGGATGCCGGCTGATTGGGGCGCGATCCGGGCCGGTCTGGCGCGGGTCGCGCCGCCGTCCACCGACTTTGATCTGAACCCCGGTTTCGTGCTGCCCGAGGGCCGGGTGCTGCGGCCTGCCGCCGTGCTGGTGGCGTTTCAGGATGGGCCGGGCGGGTTGCGCTTGCTGCTGACGAAGCGGTCGTCGCGGTTGCAGCATCATCCGGGGCAGATCGCCTTTCCGGGTGGCAAGGTCGATCCCGAAGATGCCGATGCCGTGGCCGCCGCGCTGCGCGAGGCCGAGGAAGAAGTGGCATTGCCGCGTGACGCGGTCGAGGTGCTGGGCACGCTGCCCGCGCATGAAACCGTCACTGCCTTTCTGGTGACGCCGGTGGTGGCGCAAATCACGCGGGCCTTCGTGCCGCGCGCCGAGGCCGGCGAGGTCGAAGAGGTGTTCACCGTGCCCGCCGCGCATGTGCTGGACCCGGAACGCTATTCCATTCAGGCGCGGCGGTGGCGCGGGCAAAGACGGCTCTATTACACCGTGCCATGGGGGCCCTATTACATCTGGGGCGCAACCGCGCGGATGCTGAAAGGGCTGGCCGACCGGGTTTCCGGATGATCACCGGACCGTGGATCACGCGCGCCGACACGCAGGCGGTGATGGCGATGCTGACCGGTGCCGGGCATCAGGCGCTGTTCGTCGGCGGCTGCGTGCGCAATGCGCTGCTTGGCCAACCGGTTGCCGATGTGGATATCGCCACCGATGCCTTGCCCGAGACCGTGATCGCGGTGGTTGAGGCGGCCGGTTTGCGCGCCGTGCCGACCGGGATCGAGCATGGCACGGTGACGGTCGTCTCGGGCGGAATCCCGCATGAGGTGACGACGTTTCGCCGCGATGTGGAAACCTTTGGCCGTCACGCCACCGTCGCCTTTTCCACC